>JAQGMD010000473.1 GCA_028292565.1 Burkholderia sp.
AGGTGATATTCCAGTCAGTCGGCTTGGGCATGCCGACGGGGCGGGCTGCCAGGCGGATCTGTTGATTGGCCAGTGCGGTGCTCATGATCGTCTCCTTGGTGCTTGTCAGTTTGTAACCTTGTGTAACGATCGCCAACAGAATCTTTTTCCGCGGCATGATGGCGGGCGGGTTACAAGGCGATTCACGACTATACATAGAATCAGACGCTCGTGCTTTTTCGCCGAATTTGTAACTGTGGAGGAACTTTCCGTGCAGCATATGGACCAACGCGGGTGCCGTGATTGTTTCTACGGCCCAAGGGCGGGGTCACCCTCCTATACGCAGACGCGAGTCTTGCGTTGCTTCGTTTTGAATGATGCGACGGTTGACTGCGTTTAATTTCACGTAAACGTCACGTGTAGCCACGTCTATCAATATCAGGAGAACTTATGCTGCGATCCGAAACGCTCTTTGGCAAGCGCGAAACCAATACGCCAAATACCCTCAACACGACTTCGAGCGGGATCATGCCTGCAGGCACCTCCGGCGTCACTAAGCCAGCCACACCGGCCGCAACTGCTCCCGCGCCCGTTTCCAGCACCAACAACGAAGGCGGCAGCAAGTTGATCGTTGGCCCGAATATAAAGCTCAAAGGCGTAGAAATCACCGATTGCGACACGCTGGTGGTGGAAGGCCGCGTTGAAGCGACTATTGACTCGCGCATGATTCAGATCTCCGAGCGCGGCGCCTTCAAGGGTTCCGCAGAAATCGACATCGCTGAAATTCACGGCGAATTCGACGGCGACCTGACCGTGCGTCAGAAGCTGGTTATCTACTCGACCGGTAAAGTTTCCGGCAAGGTCCGTTACGGCAAACTGGTCATCGAAGAAGGCGGCCAACTGTCCGGCGATATCCAGGTGGGTACTTCGGCTGCTTCGTCGGCCAAAGGCCTCTCGGTTGCCAAGGCCGGCTAAAACACAGCAAGACACAAGAACTGAATAAGCGGCCGCCAGGGCCCTCGCGCCGGCGGACTCAACCGCACTCGCCGCTGCGGAAACGCCGCGGATATTGCCCGGATCACGCCTCGCGTATCCGGGTTTTGTTTTTTGTGAGGCGCATTAAGGCATGCGACAATAGCGGCCTTTGTCTAGTGCAATAAAGCGAAACATGACGCACCCCGAATACATCCTCACTCTGTCTTGCCACGATCAGCGGGGCATCGTTCACCGCGTTTCCGGCTTTCTGGCCGAACACGGATGCAACATCATCGATTCTGCGCAGTTTGGTGATGCCCAATCGCAGCTGTTTTTCATGCGCGTACATTTTTCCGCCGAAGACGCGTCTGTCAGCGATGCGGGATTGCGCGCGGACTTTGCAGCGTTGGCTGCGTCCATGCAAATGAATGCGCAGTTGAACGACGCGCGTAAGAAGCCACGTGTGATGTTGATGGTCTCGAAAATCGGCCACTGCCTGAACGACTTGCTGTTCCGTTACCGGAGCGGCCTGTTGCCGGTCGACATTCCGGCCATCGTTTCGAACCATACCGATTTCTACCAGCTCGCCGCGAGCTACAACATCCCGTTCCACCACTTGCCGCTGGCCGCGGCCGCATCGCCTGAAGCCAAGCGTGCGCAGGAACAGCGGATTCTGGAGATCGTGGAAAACAATAATATCGACCTCGTCGTGCTCGCACGTTACATGCAGATATTGTCGCCGGAGATGTGCGATGCGTTGAGGGGCAGGGCGATCAATATCCATCATTCATTCCTGCCCAGCTTCAAAGGCGCCAAGCCTTACTATCAGGCGCATGAACGGGGTGTGAAGCTGATCGGGGCGACCGCGCATTTCGTGACCGGCGACCTCGACGAAGGACCGATCATCGAACAGGATGTGGAGCGCGTCGATCACGCGATGGATCCGGACACCCTGACCGCAATCGGACGTGACGTGGAGTGTGTGGTGCTGGCACGCGCGGTCAAGTGGTTCGTCGAGCACCGGATTCTGCTGAATGGGCACAAGACGGTAGTGTTCAAGTAACTTCGCCCCAAGCACCAGAATCAAGTTTGACCGCATCGCGGCGCCCGTCGCGATGCACTTCGGTATAGTCCCCCCGCTGCTGGCCCCCCTCTCTTCTGTCTCCCCGCGGTACACCGTCAAGCAACCACCCTCCTGCCGTCGACGCAAATTTTTGTTGAGCAAATCAAGCGTTGTATTTCTCCAAGATAACTTGTTGTGTAAGGGAAATATAAATAAACTATTTATAACTTGTGAAGTACCGGTTGCGCCAGTACCACCCTCGTGCTCTCTAAAACAAAGGCTGCCCATGAGCCACGCTCTCGCAACACACCAACAGCCCGGAATCAACGATACCGAATCAATCCGGTACCTGCGAGGAGTGCCCAGCTAGTGCGGCCCTATCGATTTGCATACGCACGTGATGTACCGCTTTGTCTGACTCACCTACTTTTCACCTTACCGAACAGAGGCCTCGATGAATAAAATGAAGCTGTCCCTGCTTGCCCTCGTTTCCTCAGTCCTCGCCGCCTGTGGCGGTGGAGGGGGAGCCAGCCCAACTCCCCTCAGCGGGCCGAAGTTTGGCGATTGTTTCATAGGGACCCCTGGGACCCGCTACACCAAGACAAACGGATATTCAACCCTGATCGTTCAAGAACCGTTTAATGGCCGGGCGGAAGTGGGCGAAATCGAGCTCAGGTCTGATGGCAAGCGCGATTTTGCCACTTACGTGGCAGTCGGCAGTACAGAGGTCGACATACGTGGCTTTATCTTCTATGACGCTTCCGGAGAAGTCTCTTCGACAGAGGTTACCGCCGGCTATAACGCTCCGGTCAATCTGGCGCCGGGACAGAAAATACAACGCGTCGTGACCGTGACAAAGAGCACACCTACTCAAACAAATCCTCCGACAACACGAAACGAAGAACTCACTTTCATTGGTTTTGAAAACCTGACACTTGGCGGAAGAACGTTTACCGACGTCTGCAAATTCGTTATGACAGGAAGCGGAGGGGAAAAGGTTGAGAACTGGTTCGCAAAAGGGTTCGGCAATATTAAATGGGTGACGGTAAACGCTTCGGGAACGCCCATCGTATCCGCTGAATTGCAAACGATACTCGCTGCACCCTGACCTCGTTACATGAGGTTGTCGGGCCTCGCATCGTTCAGTTGACGGCAAGGCCCGACGCTCAACCCCGTCATTGGAGCGTGGCTAACACCCGGCGTAGCCACGCACCGATATCTTCTACTTCTTCCGCGCAGACCGAGTGCTGCATCATGTACTCATGCCATTCCACCTGATAGCCGTGCGACTTCAGCACGTCCCGCGACCGTTCTGCCCGATCGATCGGAATGACGGGATCGCCGCGGCCGTGGGCGAGGAAAATCGGTGTCTCGTGGTTGGACGAATGACGCTCGTCGGCCACAGTAGTATGTATCGGCAAATAGCCGGAAAGGCACAGCAGCCCCGCCAGCCGTTCCGGATGCCGCAAGCCGGTTTGCAACGTCATCGCGCAGCCTTGTGAAAAGCCGGCGAGGACAATGCGATTTGCCGGAATGCCGCGCGTCTTTTCCTGCGCAATCAGCGCTTCCACCGCCAACTGCGATTTGCGCAGCCCGGCTTCGTCTTCCCGCTTTGCGAGATCCGCGCCGAGTATGTCATACCATGCGCGCATCACGTAGCCGTTGTTGATCGTTACCGGCATCGTTGGCGCATGCGGAAAAATGAAGCGGATCGCGGGGCAGCCGCTCAAATCCAGTTCCTGAACGATGGGTACAAAATCCGAACCGTCCGCACCCAGGCCATGCAGCCAGATCACCGAGGCAGTCGGGTTCGGGGCGGTTTCGAGCTGAATGGATTCGAGTAAGTGAGCCATTGTTTTTCCGGGGAATGAGTTTATTGCTGCTGTTATTGCTGCTGTTATTACTATTTGGGGCGGATCGCCGACTTCGGTCGGAATGCCTTGCATACCGCTTCGTTGGTCTCGATGTACGGTCCGCCAATCAGGTCGATACAGTAGGGAATAGCGGCAAAAATGCCCTGAACGACCTGCTTGCCTTCCGCATCCTTCAATCCCTCCAGCGTTTCCTTGATCGACTTCGGCTGGCCGGGGAGGTTCATGATCAACGCTGCATGGTCGGGCGTTTCTCGTATTACCGCCAACTGCCGCGACAGGATCGCGGTGGGGACGAACTTGAGGCTGATCTGGCGCATCTGTTCGCCGAAGCCAGGCATCTCTTTGGTGCCGATGGCCAGCGTCGCTTCCGGCGTTACGTCGCGCCTTGCAGGGCCGGTGCCGCCGGTGGTCAGGACGAGATCGCATCCCGCTACATCCACCAGCTCGACCAGTGCCTTTTCGATCTGCGTACGCTCGTCCGGTATCAGCCGGGTTTCCATACGCCACGGGCTGGTCAGCGCGGAGGCAAACCAGTCGCGCAGCGCCGGAATGCCCTGGTCTTCATAGACGCCGCTGGAAGCCCGGTCGGAGATGGAGACGAGTCCGATCAGGAGTTCGTCGGGGTTACTCTTCTTCTGGTTCGTCATGCTCATCGGATTCCTGCGGTGAGGTTTTCTTTTGGAGCTGCTTCAGGATCTGAAAGATTTCGCGATAGGCTTTGGGTGGTTTGTTCTCTGCCTGTTCCTTGCGCGCATTGCGGATCAGGGTACGCAGCTGCTGCGCATTGACCTCCGGATTTTGCTCCAGCAGCTCGGTGAGCGCGTCGTCGTTAGCCAGCAGTTTTTCGCGGCGGCGTTCCAGCGCATGCATCGCAGCGGTATCGGCCTTGGAGAGGCCTTTCCAGCTGTCGAGCACCTTCTGGATTGCCGCGAGTTCATGCTCTTCCAGCGTGCGCATTTTTTTGCCGACGTATTGCATCTGGCGGCGCCGGCCTTCATGGTCCTTGATGCGCTGGCAATCGAGGATTGCATCGCGCACGTCTTCCGGCATCGGGACGCGCATGACGCGGTCTTTCGGTTGCGAAACGAGCTCTTCGCCGAGTTTCTGCAGGGCGGTCATTTCGCGTTTCAGTTCTGACTTTGATGGCCGGTCGTACTCTTGCTCGAATTCATTCGACTGGAAGCCGACGGAGCCTCGGTTGGGGTTTGGCATGATGGTAAAAGGAGTAGGCGCAAAGCCGTTTGGTAAACGACTGCTATGATAACTGTTTTAATGCAAATCCAAAAAGCGAGCTCATGAGTACTCCTGTATTTACCTATACCCAGGAACAATTCCAGCAGATCGCGCAAGATATGTTGCGTTTCGCAAGAGAAACCGGCGCTTCGGAAGCCGCGGTGGAAATCAGCGAGGGCCAGGGGTTATCGGTTTCCGTTCGTAAAGGTAACGTCGAGACCATCGAACAAAACAAGGATAAGGGTATCGGCATCACCGTGCATCTCGGTGAGGAGCGTCATATTCGCCGCGGCAACGCAAGCACATCCGATTTCTCGCAGAAATCGCTGAGGGACACGGTGGAGGCGGCTTACAATATTGCGCGCTTCACATCGGAGGACGATTGCGCCGGCCTGCCGGACCTCGATACGCTCGAGATGGAACCGCGCGATTTGGAACTGTACTATCCGTGGAAGATTTCGTCGGAGGAAGCGGTTGAAATAGCCAAACGCGGCGAAGCGGCGGCGTTTGCCGTCGACAAGCGGATCACCAACAGCGAAGGCGCTTCCGTCTATGCGCAGCAATCCCATTTCATTGCCGCCAATACGCGCGGGTTCATGGGAGGTTATCCGTATTCGCGTCATAGCATCTCAGTCGCACCGATTGCCGGCAAAGGCGCCAATATGCAGCGCGACGACTGGTATTCCTCGGCGCGCGATCCGAAGAGGCTTTCGAAGCCGGAAGCGATCGGCCGTTATGCGGCCGAGCGTGCACTGGCCCGGTTGAATGCGCGCAAGCTGAACACGCGCCAATGTCCGGTGCTGTTCGAGGCGCCGCTGGCTGCGGGCCTGCTCGGGTCGTTTGTACAGGCAGTTTCGGGCGGAGCGCTGTATCGCAAGTCGACCTTCCTACTCGATTCGCTCGGCAGGCAAGTGTTCTCGCCGCATATTCAGGTGGTTGAGGATCCGCTGATCGTTGGTGCCGTCGGTTCCGCGCCTTTCGACGAGGAGGGCGTCAAGACGCAACGACGCGACGTGGTGCGCGATGGCCTGGTCCAGGGATATTTCCTATCGACTTACTCGGCTCGCAAGCTCGGCATGAAAACCACCGGCAATTCAGGCGGTTCGCATAATCTCACACTGGTTTCGCTGCTGACCAAGCCTACCGACGATTTCCAGGCGATGCTGAAGAAGCTCGATACCGGATTGCTGGTGACCGAACTGATGGGGCAGGGCGTCAATTACGTGACCGGCGACTATTCGCGAGGCGCTTCAGGTTTCTGGGTCGAGAACGGCGTGATCCAGTATCCCGTAGAGGAAATCACGATCGCGGGTAATCTGAAGGATATGTTCCGGCAGATGGTTGCCGTCGGCACCGACCGGCTGGTTCGCGGGACCAAGGAAATCGGGTCGGTGCTGATTGAAAGTATGACGGTCGCGGGTAGCTGAGTTCGTAGGTCGGAAAGCAGAGGCCCATGGCTTCTGCTTTCCGACCTATGAGTTTAATTTATCTCTCTGGCGAAACCGGGGTGCCCGCCATATGCGCCTCAGTCTTGTCCAATATAGCCTCCGGTTCTTGTGCTTCATCCGGTGTTTCGTTATTGAGGATGCGTTGCATCCTGCCAGTATCAACGTCGCCGGTCCATTTACCTACCACCACCGTAGCAACGCCATTACCGATCAGGTTGGTCAGTGCGCGCGCCTCCGACATGAAGCGGTCGATCCCCAAAATCAGGGCCAGACCCGCCACCGGCACACCGCCCACTGCAGACAGCGTCGCTGCCAGCACGATGAAGCCGCTGCCCGTTACACCAGCCGCACCTTTGGACGTCACCAGCAATACCGCCAGCAAGGTGAGCTGTTGCGTCAGCGTCATCGGCGTATCGGTTGCCTGCGCAATGAACACCGCGGCCATGGTGAGATAAATCGACGTGCCGTCCAGGTTGAAGGAATAGCCGGTCGGGATCACCAGGCCCACCACCGATTTCTTCACACCCAGGTTTTCCATTTTCGCCAGCATGCGCGGCAGCACCGATTCGGAGGATGAGGTGCCGAGCACGATAAATAGCTCTTCCTTGATGTACTTGATGAATTTCCAGATGCTGAAGCCGTGCAGGCGGGCGACGATGCCGAGCACGACGAAGATGAAGATCAGGCATGTAATGTAGAACGTGGCCATCAGCTTTCCCAGCGACACCAGGGAGCCGACACCATACTTGCCGATGGTGAAAGCCATTGCGCCAAACGCGCCGATCGGAGCCACTTTCATGACGAAGCCGACGATGGCGAACAGCACGTGCGAAGATTTTTCAACGAAGTCGAACACCAGCGTTCCGCGACCGCCGAAACGATGGAGCGCAAAGCCGAATAGCACCGAGAACAGCAGCACCTGCAGGATGTCGCCCTTGGCGAATGCGCCGATCACGCTATCCGGAATGATGTTGAGCAGGAACTGTGTGGTCGATTCCATCTTGCCGGGAGCGGTGTAGGCGGCAATGCTCTTGGTGTCGAGCGAGTTCGGATCGACATGCATGCCGGCGCCCGGCTGCACGAGGTTGACCAGGATCAGTCCGACGACCAGCGCGAGCGTGCTGACTACTTCAAAGTAGAGCAACGCCAGTCCGCCGGTCTTGCCCACCTTCTTCATGTCTTCCATGCCGGCAATGCCGACCACCACCGTGCAGAAGATGATCGGTGCGATCAGCATCTTGATGAGTTTGATGAAGGCGTCGCCCAACGGCTTCATTTCTGCGCCCAGGCTCGGGTAAAAATGTCCGAGCAGAACGCCGAGTACAATCGCGGTCAGTACCTGTACGTACAGTGACTTGTAAATCGGCTTGCTTCCCATTGAATTCTCCAGTTCGAATCTGTTGCGATTGCTGTGTGTGTGCGAGCCTATGCGCGTGCTAGCGTGCTTTTTGGCAGGGACGGAATTGTCGATGCGCACATGCGCGAGGCGCAATTGTGGAATTCCACACAAGTACAAATACGTGTAGGCGCGGCGGAGATTCTGCTGTAGGGGAGTGTCTTACGACGAATTTTGGTGCGCTCCGCAGACTTGGCTGCAGTCCGCGGAGCGATTGTTGTAGAACTACAAATTACGCGGCCGCATAACGGCGCCGCGCAATTGCTGTCCGGCGCCTTAGCCCAACTTTTTGCGCGCTTCCGCGATCGCGCTCCTGACCTGCGCGGGCGCGGTGCCGCCGATATGGTTGCGTGCCGCGACGGAGCCTTCCAGCGTCAGCACATCGAACACATCGGCTTCGATCAGGGACGAGAATTTGCGCATTTCATCGAGTGACAGTTCGGTGAGGTCGCAGCCACGGTCGACGCAAGCGCGCACCGCATGGGCGACCGCCTCGTGTGCGTCGCGGAATGGCAGGCCTTTCTTCACCAGGTAGTCAGCCAGGTCGGTTGCGGTTGCAAACCCTTGCAGCGCAGCCGCACGCATCGCCTCCGGCTTGACCGTAATGCCGCGCGCCATATCCGCAAAAATGCGCAGCGTATCGGTGACGGTATCGACCGTATCGAACAGCGGCTCCTTGTCTTCCTGGTTGTCCTTGTTGTAGGCCAGCGGCTGGCCTTTCATCAGGGTCAGCAGGCTCATCAGGTGGCCATTGACGCGCCCCGTCTTGCCGCGCGCGAGTTCCGGCACGTCGGGGTTTTTCTTTTGCGGCATGATCGAAGAGCCGGTGCAGAAGCGGTCGGCGATATCGATGAAGCCGACACGCGGGCTCATCCAGATCACCAGCTCTTCCGACATGCGCGACACATGGGTCATGACCAATGCCGCCGCGGCACAGAATTCAATCGCGAAATCGCGATCGGATACGGCGTCCAGCGAATTGCGGCAGACATCATCGAACCCGAGCGTTTTCGCCACGCGTTCACGGTCGATCGGGAAGGTGGTGCCCGCCAACGCTGCCGCGCCCAGCGGCAGGCGATTGAGGCGGCGGCGGCAATCGGCCATCCGTTCCGCGTCGCGACTGAACATTTCGACATAAGCCATCATGTGATGGCCGAAGGTGATCGGCTGCGCGACCTGCATGTGCGTAAAACCGGGCAGGATGGTGTCGGCATGCTGTTCCGCCAGATCCAGCAACGAGAGGCGGAAATCACGCAGCAAACCGACGATATCGTCAATCGCCGCACGCATATAGAGGCGGATATCGGTCGCGACCTGGTCGTTGCGCGAGCGGCCGGTATGCAGGCGCTTGCCGGCGTCGCCGACCAGTTCGGTCAGCCGCTTCTCGATATTTAGGTGGACGTCTTCGAGGTCCAGCAGCCATTCGAACTTGCCGGCGGCGATTTCAGACTGGATTTGCGCCATGCCGCGCCGGATATCGGCATAGTCCTGTGCGTTGATGATGCCCTGGTGCGCCAGCATTTCTGCGTGGGCGAGGGAGCCCTGGATATCCGCATCGGCCAGCCGCTTGTCGAAAAAGACGGATGCCGTGTAACGTTTTACCAAATCGGAGACGGGTTCGGAAAAGCGCGCCGACCAGGCCTCGCTTTTTTTGGAGAGTTGTGCTGTCATAATTGGGTTCCGGTGAATCCGTGATTATAAAACAAGCGCATGCCACGCATTTCAACTAAATACCCGCCATGCAGAGCGATCATGCTGTCATTTATGCAATGAGTTCCGACTGACTTTATGCCGACCACCACTGCCACAGACAGCCCGCCCGTCGAGATCGTCATTCCGGATTGCTGCAATATCGGGGTGATCTTCCGGGCGCTGGTCGCCGTGAATGGCGCAGTACTGGGCGGCATCCTTTTGCGCACCAGCGAACTCAAGCCTGGCCTGTTCGAGTTCATCGAGACCTCCATCGTGGTCGAACTGGCGTGCCTGACCTCGCTGCTGGCCTTGTGCGCGCTTCGGACCATGACCCGCACGATGCCGCCGTGGGCGCAGCGCGCGGCATGCGCAGCGGTGCCTGCCGCGCTGACCGGAGCCATCATCCATTTTTTTTCGTCGCTGGACTGGTTGTGGAGCAGTTTCACCAACCTGACGGCGCTAAAGGGGATGCTGGCAGCAGGCGTGTTGGGGCTACTGCTCCAGCATTATCTCGAGCTGCGCATGCGGGCGTTTTCGCCGGCGCTGGTGGAAGCGCGGCTGCAGGCGTTGCAGGCGCGGATCCGTCCGCATTTCTTATTCAACAGCCTGAACGCAGTCCTGTCGCTGATCCGCACCGAACCACGCCGGGCCGAAACCACGCTGGAAGACCTGGCCGACCTGTTCCGGGTGTTGATGAGCGATCCGCGCAATATGACCAGCATGGAAAATGAAGTGCGGCTGTGCCGGCAGTACCTGTCGATCGAGAAGATCCGCCTTGGCGATCGCTTTAACGTGCAGTGGAAAACGCACAACATCAGCGACTCCGTACTGCAAAAGGCTCGCATGCCGGTATTGCTGCTGCAGCCGTTGCTGGAAAACGCAGTCCATTACGGCGTCGAGCCGGCCACCAAACCGGTGCAGATCGGGGTCGAGATCAGCCGCTCGATGGAGCGCATCGAGATTGTCGTCGTCAATCCTTATCATGGGGCTGCGCCGACTGACGAAGGCAATCATATGGCGCTCAACAATATCCGCGAGCGGCTGGCCTTGTTGTACGATGTTGAAGCACAGCTGACCACGCTGGTGGCCGGCGGGTTTTTCGAGGTGCGGTTGCGTTTTCCTTACGTGAAGGGCTCTGCATGATTCCGCGACTGTTCATTGTGGATGACGAGGCGCCGGCGCGCTCCCGGCTGAAAACCCTGTTGTCGGATATCGCGGCGGAGTGTCCGCACGAACTGGTCGGCGAAGCTGCACAGGCGCAGGACGCGCTTGATGCAATCGCAGCCGCGAGGCCGGACATAGTTTTGCTGGATGTGCAGATGCCCGGCATGCCCGGCATTGAACTCGCCGCACTCCTCGTGAAAGATCCGAACACAGCGCCCGCTGTGATTTTCGTAACCGCCTATGACGAGTATGCGTTGAACGCGTTCGAGGTGCATGCGGCGGATTACCTGATGAAGCCGGTACGTGCGTCGCGCCTGGTCGAAGCCATCCGCCGTGCCTGCGCGCAGCGCGCCCAGGCGCCGGTCCAACCGAATCCCGCGAGCACATCGGCGCAGCCGCAGCGCAAACACTTCTCGGTGCAGGAGCGGGGGCGCTTACTGCTGGTGCCGGTTGCCGATGTCATCTACCTGAAGGCCGAACAGAAATACGTTACCTTGCGCACGAAGACGCATGATTACCTGATAGAAGAATCGCTGACGTCGATCGAAGAAGAGCTCGCCGCGATTTTCGTGAGGGTGCACCGCAATGCGCTCGTTGCCCGTGCCGCGATCATCGGTGTCGAGCGCGGTTCGCCGGCGGAAGGTGAGGGCGAAAGCGACAAGATGCAGGAATCGTGGCAGGTTATCCTGCGTGATGTCGATGAGCGCCTGCCGATTTCACGCAGGCAGTGGCCGGTGGTCAAGGCGCTGGTCAAGTAGCCAGTAGCCCTTTCCGGGGATGAGGCAGGCCGGGTCGCGACCTGGTCGCGACCCGTGGGATGTTTGGCATTTCGTTTTGCCTCGCGCATGCTTTTTACCATCCGGCGCAGTTCGATGCGCCCTACGTCCTGATCCCTGATTCACCCCGTATTCCGCAACCCTGCCGCAATCCCATTGATCGACAAATGTATCCCGCGCCTGACTCGCTCATCTAACGTGCGCCCATCCCTCGCCGCGGCCCGGTGCCGTTTGATCAATTCCACCTGCAAGTGATTCAGCGGGTCGAGATAGGCAAAACGATTCTTGATCGAACGCGCCAGCAAAGGATTGTTGGCCAGCCGTTCCCTCGACCCGGTGACCGCTGTCATGCTTTCGATGGTGCGTTCATGTTCGTTGACAATGCGCCTGTAGATGCTGTTGCGCAGCTTCCTGTCAACCACCAGTTCGGCATAGCGCGACGCCACGGCGAAGTCGGTTTTTGCCAGCACCATGTCCATGTTGGACAGCAGGGTCGCAAAGAAGGGCCATTCCCTGTACATGGCGCGCAGGGTGGCAAGCCTCTTTTTGTGTTCGGAGGCATCGTCGCCTTCCTGCAGCCAGGACGAGACGGCGCTGCCAAAGCCGTACCAGCCGGGCAGCAGCAGGCGGCACTGGCCCCATGAGAAGCCCCAGGGTATAGCGCGCAAGTCTTCAATGCGGCGGCTCGGCTTGCGCGATGCGGGGCGGGAACCGATGTTGAGTTCCGCGATTTCAGCGATCGGGGTCGACGAGAAAAAATAATCGGCGAAACCGGGCGTGTCGTACACGAGGTTGCGGTATGCGCTGTACGCGCGTCCGGACAACTCAGCCATCACCTGTTCGTACCTGGCCAGCTTCTTCGCCTGTTTTTCTTCGGCCGCATGTGGCGCCAGGCTGGCTTCCAAAGTGGCGGCGACCAGCAGCTCGAGGTTGCGGCGGCCGATCTCCGGGTTGGAAAATTTCGAGGCTATGATTTCGCCTTGCTCAGTCAGCCGGATCTGGCCGTTCACCGTGCCCGGCGGTTGTGCCAGGATCGCTTCGTAGCTCGGTCCGCCGCCGCGGCCGACTGTGCCGCCACGGCCATGAAACAGGCGCAGCCTTACGCCCGCGTTGCGGAACAATTCCACCAGCCGTGTCTCTGCCTTGTACAGCTCCCAGTTGGAGGTGAGGAAACCGCCGTCCTTGTTGGAATCGGAATAGCCGAGCATCACTTCCTGCAAATCGCCTTGCCGCGCGATCAGGTAGCGCACCTGCGGCAGCGACATGAATTTTTCCATGATGTCGCCCGCGGACCGCAGGTCGGGGATGGTCTCGAACAACGGAATCGCCATCAATTCCATCTCGACGTTGGTCACCTGTTCGGACGCCTGGTCCCATTCGACGCGCAGCAACCCGGTTTCCTTCTGCAGCAATAGCACCTCGAGCAGGTCGGATACGGTTTCGGTATGCGAGATGATGTAATTGCGAATTGCGCGGTCGCCGTAGCGGCGGCGTATTTCACGTGCCGCGCGCAACACTTCGAGTTCCGATTCGGTCTCGGTGGAATAGGTGACGTAAGGCGAATACAGCGGCCTCGGTCGCGTCAGTTCGGCCAGCAGAAGTTCGATCTTCGCGTCTTCGTCGAGGTCGGCATAGCGCGGCTCCACCTTGGCACGGGCGAAGAGTTCGGCCAGCACGCGTTCATGCACATCCGAGCTCTGGCGCATGTCGAGCGTGGCGAGATGGAATCCGAAAATTTCAGATGCGCGTTTCAGCGTCGCCAGGCGTGGCTTGGCCAGCACCGCGCCGTGATGGCTGTTGAGCGAGTCAACGAGCAGCTGCAGGTCGCCGGTAAATTCCGCTGCGTTTGCATAAGGCGCAGCCGGGCCGACTTCCTTGCGCAGCACATGCGCGGCGCCAAGCGTGCGGGCAGTTGCTGCCAGGCGGGCGTAGATGCCGGTCAGCGCGCGGCGGTAGGGCTCGTCGGCGCGATGTTCCGAAACATCGGGAGAGGCGTCCGCCAGCGCCTGCAACGCCGGGCTGACGTCAACCAGCAGTGTGGAAATCGAGAGCTCGCCCCCCAACGCATGCACTTCTTCCATGTAGAAGTCGATGATGGCGGTGGACTGCCGTGTCAGCGCATGCTGCATGGTATCGGCATTGACGTTCGGATTGCCGTCGCGATCGCCGCCTATCCAGCTGCCCATCTGCATAAATGGCGGTAAGCGGTTTCCGGTGGTGTGAAGCTGATTATGCCTCTGCGGGAACTGCGCTGCGATCTCCGCTTCGATGTCATCGTAAAGCGCCGGCAGTTCGCGCAGGAATGTAATGCGATAGTAGGACAGCGCATTCTCGATTTCGTCGGCCACTGTCAGCTTCGAATAGCGCAGCATGCGTGTCTGCCACAGAGTCGCAATCGATGCATGCAGCAATTCGGTGTTGCGCTCGACTTCCTTCGGCGTCAGCGGTTGATCGCGTTGGGCGAGCAAGTGTGCGATCTGGCTTTCCGCATCGAGGATGCTCTTGCGCTGCACCTCTGTCGGGTGCGCGGTGAGCACCGGGGAGATCAGGGCGTCCTTCAAGAAGGACCTGACGGTTGTACCCGTGATTCCGTCATCATGCAGCCTTGACAATGCGTGCGCCACACTTCCTTGCTGTGGCGCGGACCCGGCCAGCAAATGCGCGCGCCGACGCCGGTTGTGGTGCTGGTCCTCGGCAATATTGACCAAGTGCGAAAAATAGGAGAATGCACGAACCACCGAAATCGTTTCTTCGCGGCTTAGTTTTTTTAGCAACTTGTCGAGCTCCGCCCCGGATTGCGGATCCGATTCACGGCGAAAGCGCACCGCGGTCTGGCGGATCGTCTCCACCACGTGGAATACGGTTTCTCCTTCCTGTTCGCGCAGCACATTGCCGAGCAGACGGCCCAGCAGGCGGATATCTTCCTTTAGTGGCGCGTCCTTATCTACAGTTGGTTTGTCGGTGCGTGGGGTGGCAGTTGATTGTTTTGTCATGAATGGTCAGTAACCGGGTTACGGGGCGTCGGCGCCTCGCCGTGGGGTGGATGATCGCCTGCATGATAAAATTTGCGCGGTGGCCCTCAGTCAGCACCGACTGACAACGAGCAGGTGCCGAAGAACATCGAAAGAGCCCGTCTTGAAAGTATCTGTCCCCTCAAAGTTAATAATTGCGTCCCGCGAAAGCCGTCTGGCGATGTGGCAAGCCGAACATGTCCGCGACCGGCTGTTGGCATTATATCCAGAGTGCTCCGTTGACATTCTTGGCATGACGACCAAGGGCGATCAAATCCTCGATCGCACGTTGTCCAAAGTAGGCGGCAAAGGCTTGTTCGTCAAAGAACTTGAAGTTGCCATGCTGGAAGGGCGCGCCGACCTGGCCGTGCATTCGTTGAAGGACGTGCCGATGGAGCTGCCGCAGGAATTTGCACTGGCGGCCGTGCTCGAACGCGAGGATCCGCGTGATGCTTTCGTTTCGAACGAGTATGCGTCGCTGGATGCGTTGCCGCCCGGCGCGGTGGTCGGCACCAGCAGCCTGCGGCGCCAGGCGCTGGTCGCCGCCCGCTATCCGCACCTGGTGATCCGGCCCTTGCGCGGCAATCTCGATACCCGGCTGGGCAAGCTGGATCGCGGCGAATATGCCGCCATCATCCTCGCTGCGGCTGGTTTGAAGCGTCTTGGCTTGCCCCAGCGTATCCGTGCGTTGATGGAGCCGGAACAAAGCCTGCCGGCCCCGGGGCAGGGCGCGATGGCAATCGAAACATTGAGCGGCCGCGAAGATTTGCAGCGCTTGCTCGCGCCGCTGAATCATGAAGCGACGGCGCAGGCGGTGACGGCGGAACGTTCGGTGTCCCGGATATTCGGCGGCAGCTGCCAGATTCCGCTGGCGGCATTCGCGACGGTAGACGGCGGCTCCATGCGCCTGCGTGCAATGGTCGCGACACCGGACGGCAAACGCATTGCAAGCGCCGAGGCCTCCGCGCCGGCAAACGCGCCCGAGGCGCTTGGCCGGCAGATTGCAGAGGTCTTGCAGACGCAAGGCGCCGCCGAGATACTCGCCGCATGCAAGGCAATGGACGCCGGATGACGCGCCCCGATGCACGACTATAATTCGGTTGTCATCACACGTCCGCTCGCGCAAGCCATACCGTTTGCGCAGCGCGTGGCTGCAATCGGCCGCGATGTGGTGGTGTTTCCGTTGCTCGAGATTCATGCGCTTCCGGATCCGGCTGCGCTAAGCAGCGAACTGCAGGCAATGAGCCGATATGCGATGGTGGCGTTCGTCAGTCCGAATGCGATCGACGCCGCGTTCCGATTCCTGACGGCCTGGCCGCAAGGGGTCGCGATCGCCGTGGTGGGCGAGGGCAGCCGCGCCGCGCTCGCACGCCATGGTGTGACTTCGGAGAATGCGACTATTTTCAGCCCGCTTGATCCGTTGCGCAGCGACTCACAAACCTTGCTGCAGGCGCTCGATCTCGGCGCATTGCGGGGCAAGGAAGTGTTGATCGTGCGTGGCGAAACCGGGCGCGAACTGCTGGCCGACGAATTGCGTGCGGCTGGCGTCCGGGTGACCGCGGTGGCGGCCTACCGACGCGGCGCCCCTGTGCTTGATGACGAGAGGCGCACTCAATTGGGACGATTGCTGGATACGCCGAACGACTGGATCGTGACCAGTTCTGAAGCTCTGCGCAACCTGGTGGCGATGGCCGAACAGCTCGGCGATCCCTATCCATTAATCAAAATGCAACAGCAGCGACTGATCGTACCCCATGCCCGCATCGCGGAAACCGCCGTAACGCTGGGACTTCCGAATGTCACCCTGACCGGGTCAGGGGACGAACAGCTGCTTGCCGCGTTACAATCCACAGCATGAATGATTTGACTTCTTCCACCGAATTTCACGCGTCTGCCAATCCCGAAATGAATCCTCAACCGCAGCAAAACGAATCCGTTGCCCGGGGCTCCGCCCCGCCTATGCAGCCCGGCGACGCGCGGGATGGTGGCGGCCGCTCCCGCCTCCGCAGTTTCCGCGTCATCCATGCAGGGCTGGCAGTGCTGGCCTTGTTGCTGGCAGCGCAATGGTGGGCCTCGCACGGGGAGGTCAGCGCCTTGCGCAAGGAAGTGGCGCAACGCCTGCAGAGCAGCGACTCCGCTACCGCCGAAACCAGGGTCCTGGTGAAGTCGATGCAGGAAGGGATGAAGGAACTGCAGGGTAAAGCCATCATCCTGGAAAGCAAGCAACACGAGGCGCAAAGCCAGCAATTGGCCCTGGAACAGTTGTACCAGGACCTGTCGAAGAACCGCGACGAGTGGGCGCTTGCCGAAATCGAACAGGTATTGTCCACCGCAAGCCAGCAGTTGCAGCTTGCCGGCAATGTACAGGGCGCACTGATCGCATTGCAAAACGCCGACACCCGGCTGGCGCATTCCGACAAACCGCAATTCCTGATGATCCGCCGCGCGGTCGCCAAAGACATCGACCGCCTGAAGGCCTTGCCGAGCGTGGACATGACGGGGCTCGCATTGCGCCTTGACGCCATCGTCGCCCAGGTCGATTCGATGCCCTTGCTGTCCGGCGAGAAGCCGGTAGTGCCCGAACCTGCGCCGAAGAACGGCCGCAGCGGGCAAAACGCTTTGCATGGCGGCGCCAAAAACGATGCCGCCACCAAACCAGGCGTTGCCGCTGACTGGCTGGCCGCGGTTGGCGAGAAATGGAACATCCTGTCCAGGGAAATGTGGAACGAAGTCCGGCAACTGGTCCAGATACGCAATGTGGAAACGCCCGAGGCGCTGCTGGTCACGCCGACCGAGGCATATTATCTACGCGAGAACCTGAAGCTGCGGCTGTTGAACGCACGCCTGGCGCTGCTGTCCCGCAATGAAGCGACTTTCCGCAGCGACCTGGCCGCTGCGCATGACACGATCGCAAGGTATTTCGATACACGCGCCCGACAGACGCAGGTGGCACAAACGCAGCTGAAGCAGATGCAAGCCAGCAACCTGTCGATCGAAATGCCGACCCTGGCAGAGAGCCTGACTGCGGTTCGCAATTACAAAGCAACACCATAAAGACAAGGCGAAAAAGCTATGCGCATATTTCTTTCGCTGATCATCCTGTTCGCCGCTGCAATCGGGCTCGCAGTCGGAGCCCGCTTCAACCCGGGCAATGTGGTCCTGTTCTATCCTCCTTATCGGGTGGACCTGTCGCTGAATTTATTTCTCCTGCTGCTCGTGCTTTTATTCGCGCTGGCATACGGCACACTGCGTGCAATCCGCAGCGCCCAACAAATGCCACGGCGGGTGACAACCTATCGCAGGGAGAAGCGCGAACGCGAAGGTAATCGGGCGCTGCGCGATGCCCTGAAGGCCCTGTTCGAAGGCCGCTTCGGCCACGCCGAAAAAGCAGCCACGCGTGCCGCCGATGTGCCCGACAACGCAGGCCTGTCTGCGCTGATCGGCGCGCGGGCGGCGCATCGCCTCAGCCAGGGGGGGCGCAGGGACGCGTGGCTCGCGAAAATCCAGGACGACGCTTCGCTTAAAACCGCGCGGCTGATGACAGCGATGGAGCTGCAGATTGACGACCACCAGCCGGAAATTGCGCTGGAATCGGCTAATGAATTGAACGCCAGCGGCACGCGCCACATCCACGCATTGCGCCTGGCCCTCAAAGCCAACCAGCATGCAAACAACTGGCCCGAGGTGTTACGCCTGGTCCGGCTACTGGACAAGCGCAATGCGATCCATCCGGCCTTGTCGCGCCGGTTGCGGGAGCTGGCCTATGCCGACCTGATGTCCGACCGCGCGCACGATGCGGAATCGTTGCGCCGCGTATGGTCCACCGTTCCGACGCAGGAACGGGTGCAGCCATTGATAGCACTGCGCGCCGCCCGTTCATTCAACGCCAAAGGCCTGAATGACGAAGCGCGTTCCATCGTGGAAAAAGCTCTGGCGACTGAGTGGGACGATCGTCTGGTGCGTGCCTATGGGAGCACGGCCGCCGCTGAAGGTTCGTCGGCGTTGCTGGCGCAGATCGAGCGCTGCGAAGAGTGGCGCAAGTCGCGGCCGACCGATCCGGAACTGGCGCTCACGCTGGGCACGCTGTGCCTGCGGCAAAAGCTGTGGGGCAAGGCGCAGCGCCATCTGGAGCAGGCGTTGTCCGATGCCACCGAGTCTGAAACAGTGCGCGAAGTACACCTGAAACTGGCGCAACTGCACGAAGCATTGAACCAGCCGGAGGAAGCGGCCGCGCATTATCGGCAGTGCGCATTGGCGACCATGCTTTGATCGCCTACAGGGGGATTTCTTGCTGATCGCGCACGTCGAAATTCCATTCTTTCCGATGGCCTGCGTCCCGAAATCCCCCTCCAAAAATCGCTATAATTGGCAGTTTATTAATCCTGTTAAAACTGAGAGAGCATCATGAGTCTGAATTTGGTCCCGGCCGGGCGCGATTTGCCGAATGATTTCAACGTGATCATCGAAATTCCGATGAATTCGGATCCGGTCAAGTATGAAGTTGACAAGGAAACCGGCGCGATTTTTGTTGACCGCTTCATGGGTACGGCCATGCATTACCCCTGCAACTACGGCTATATTCCGCAAACGATTTCCGACGACGGCGACCCGGTCGACGTACTGGTCGTGACCCCGTTCCCGCTGCACCCCGGCGTGGTCGTGCGTTGCCGTCCGGTCGGCGTGCTGAAGATGAGTGACGAAGCCGGCGGCGATGCGAAGCTGCTCGCGGTACCGGTGGATAAAATTTTGCCGATTTACACGCACTGGCAAAAACCGGAAGACATGAATGTCTTGCGCCTGCAGCAGATCCAGCACTTTTTCGAACACTACAAGGATCTCGAAAAAGGCAAATGGGTCAAGATCGAGGGCTGGTTTGGTCCGGACGAAGCGCGCAAAGAGATACTTTCGGGTGTGGAAGCCTACAAGAAGATGCACGGCAAGTAACCCTGTCCCGCGGAAGAACACGAAGAGCGCACTGGTAAGTGCGCTTTTTTTTTGGCCTCGCGAAATTGAGGGGATTTATTGGCGGTATTCAACCGATGGTCCGGTGGAGAACGTGCAATGCTTGACGGCTTTATACAACAATACTGCCGTCATTATTGGTGACGGTACGGAGACGCGGGAGCCTTGAACGTGGAATCACAGAACACAGCCGTGTCCGGATCTGATGCTACTTCGCAGGAGAGCGACGAGGCGTACCACGCGCGTGACCGTCTGCTGCAGAAACTCTGCATCGGCGGCAACCTGCCCGCACTCGGCAGCTCCGTGTCGCGGGTGGTGCAGTTGACCTCGTCGAACGATGAGGCGGTGCGCTGCCTTGCCCATTTCATCCTGTCGGACGTGGCGCTGACGCAGACGATTTTGCGTATATCCAACACGGTGGGCTACCGCACCGCCTCGGGAACGCCGGTGACTACCGTGTCCAAGGCGATCATGATCCTCGGATTCGATACCATCAAGACCAGCGCGTTGGCGATGCTGCTGGTGGACGGCATGTCGGGCAAGCAGGCGCAAAGCGTACGCACTGAACTGGTCCAGGCATTGAGCGCAAGTGTCATCGGGCGCGAGCTGGCCAAACGCGCCCAGCACAAGGACGCGGAAGAAGCGGCGATCGCCGCGTTATTCAAGAACATAGGCCGGGTGCTGGTGGCGGCGCATGAACATGATCTCTACAACCAGATCAGTGCGCTGGTCAGCGACGGCAGCCATACGCCCGCGAAGGCATCCATGAAAGTACTTGGCTGCAGCTTTGATTTGCTGGGCAAATCGGTCCTGCAGGGATGGAAAATCCCGGACACCATCGTCCAGGCGCTTTCGCCGCTTCCTTTCGGAACAGTGAGGCCTGCGCGGGGCCGGCAGGAATGGCTGCAACAGGTCGCCGCATTCAGCGCCGACGCGGCCACGCTGCTTCCACGTTGGGGTGCTGACGAACAGGAAGCGTCGGTCGGGTTGCTGCTCAGGCGCTACGGTGTTGCACTGAACATCGACCGGGACAAGCTCGATGAATTGTTGATCAGCTCGGCGAAGGAGGTCCGGGTGCTGGCCGACAACACCAGCATTGCGTCCGAATTGGCCGAGCTTGAGGCAAGCATCGTCGACCTGGGACCGGACGACAGCGGCTTGCCGAGCGAACTGCTGCTGGACTCTATGGACGATGCCGTTGAGTTGCAAGTCACCGCGCGTCACGCAAGCGGCAAGCCGCTCAATGCGCGCGACATGCTGCTGGCCGGGGTGCAGGATGCGACCCAGATGATGGCCTCCGGCAAATGCCAGGTGAACGACCTGATGCTGCTGGTGCTGGAAACGCTGTACAGCAGCCTTGGATTTCGTTTTGCGACGGTATGTTTGAAGGACGCGCAGAGCGGGCAGTTCCGCGCCCGCATCTCTATGGGAGACAACGGCGTTACGCGTCAGGCGCGCTTCGTGTTTCCCACGCAGCCGGCACACGACCTGTTTCATCTGGCATTGCAAAACGATGCCGACCTGATGATTGCCGACGCCACCGCGCCGAAGGTGCGCGACCTGCTGCCGGCCTGGCATCGTGCGCTACTGCCCGACGCGCGCAGCTTCATCGTGCTTCCGCTGGTAGTCAATCAACGGCAGATCGGCTTCTTCTATGCCGACCGCATGCAGCCCGCGCCGGAAGGCGTGCCGCAGGATGAGACCGCGCTCATCAAGACCTTGAAGGGGCAGGTACTGGCGGCGTTGAATTCGCGTTGAGGGCCTTCGTAGATCGGGATGCCATCGCAACGTACGACGGTCGTAGGTTGGGATGCAATCCCAACATTCATCCTCTGGACAACGGCTGACTATTATTCGGGCGTGAATATTGCGATCGGCTGCCAACCACATTGATTAGCGCAGCAACCGCTCGACGCCGACAATCACCGCCGCAGCCGCCATCGCACCCAGCGCGACGCAGGCGATCCATGCAAGCACACGATTCTCAGGCAGGACATTCGGTTCTATTTGATCCAGCGTCGCAACCGCGATCTGCACGCCGTTGCGCGCGCTTCTTACGCGCACGAGATAGCGCTTGATATCCAGCGCCATTTTTTCAGCCGATTGATAGCGTTTTTCAGGGCGTTTGCTCATCGCCTTCATGACGATGCGCGACAGCACACCCGGCACCGCGGAATCTATCTCATGTGGTGCCGACGGTGCTTTGCAGGCGATCATCTGCAACAGCTTGTCGGGGTCCTCGGTCTGGAATGGTTTGCGGCCCACCAGCATTTCATACATGACGGCGCCGAGCGAATAGATATCGGTGCGGTGATCCACCGGTTTTCCCATTGCCTGTTCCGGCGACATGTAATTGGGCGTGCCCAGCAGGTTGTTCTGGAACAGTGTGTACGGCTCCTCGGCATACGCCGGATCGTCGGGCACCCGGTTGGGCGCGCGGGCTATGCCGAAATCGACCAGCATGGGCTGTTCATCCTTCACCATGAAGATATTGGCGGGTTTAACGT
>JAQGMD010000487.1 GCA_028292565.1 Burkholderia sp.
GCAACGCGGCCAACGCAGCAACGCGCCCGCTACGGCCAGCAAAATTGCCCAACTTATTCCTGCGCGGGTCCTTATGTGTGAGGTAATGCGTGGTGAGTGGCTGTTTCGCGTGAAATAGTTCCGGGCCATCCGATACGTTCTGAACGACAACGGAACTTACTTGGTTATATGGCCTCTGAAAGTTGTAATGGGATCAATTTCTTTCAGGAGACACAATGCGAAAAAAACATATTCCCGTGCTTTTTGTTTCCATCTTCATGGCAACGGCCGTACAGGCAGCAGAGCACCGCATGCGCCCCGGATTGTGGGAAATGTCGACCACATCGGACCTGCTGCGGCTGGTCCCTCACATACCGGCCGATCAAATGGAGCGCTTGAGGAACCTGGCCCGGCAGAATGGCATCGATATGCCTGAGATCCGCAACGGAGCGGCCACATCGAAGGTGTGCATCACGCCGGAGATGGCGAGCAGGGATATTCCGCCGGATTTGACGCAGCGCGAATCGGGATGTGCCGCAAAAAATATCTCCCGCACCGGCAGCACCTACAAAACGGACCTGGTCTGCGATGGTCCCAAAGTGAAGGGAACCGGCAAAGCGGAGGGCAGCTTTTCCGGTCCCGAGAGCTTTACGGGTCGGACGGAATTTGTAGGCGAAGTGCAGGGCACTCCGGTGAATGAACGCGCGGACACCAGCGGCCGCTGGGTCGGTGCAGACTGCGGTACAGTCAGGCCGCCACAATGATTTCAGGCGCACATCCGCTTGTTCTATTGAATTTGCTGGTTTGAACGTCGAATGATCTCCGAATACGAAATCAAACTGGCGGTTATGGCCGACGCGGCCGCGATCTCCGAGTTGTCCAGGGACGCCATCGAGCACGGCCTGTCTTGGAGTTACACACCACGGCGGGTGGCGAAGAGCATCGTCGATCGTGCCACCAACGTGGCGGTTGTCCATCTGCGCGAAACCCTGGTCGGCTTTGCCATCATGACCTATGGCGACGAAGAAGCGCATGTGATCCTGCTCGCCGTTCATCCTGCGCATCGCAGGAAAGGGGTGGGCTCCGCGCTGCTGACATGGCTCGAGGAGACAGCGCGCGTTGCAGGTATCGACCTGATCAAGCTGGAGGCGAGGGCGCGGAATGCCGGCGCGGTAGCCTTTTACCGCACGCATGGATTCAAAGACCTCGGCCTGCGAAAAGGCTATTACCAGGGCGTGGAAGATGCGCGCAGCATGGCGAAGGATCTTTGGGTGCAGTCGTGATGACAGGGCACAGAGGTCAGGAATCAGGGATCACAACATGCGCTTCAGGCAAAATGCAATGCCAGACATCCAGCGGGCGGCGACCGACCTACCTCATGGGGCTGTCGATCGGATCGAGGTAACGGGCGGGATCACCTCGACCAGATCCTCGTATCGGACCATTAGCCGGATTTACCTTCACCCGCTATCGCGTGATCAGACATGATCTCCACCGCCTGGCACAAAGCCGAATGGTCCTTCTGCCCCAGTCCATGGGCAACACAGGTATTGAAAAGCTCCTGCGCCATCGCAGTATTAGGCAATGCGGCGCCGATCGCCTTCGCTGACTGCAACGCAAGGTTCAGGTCTTTTTGATGCAGTTCAATCCGGAAGCCGGGATTGAACATGCGCTTGAGCATCCGCTCTCCGTGAACTTCGAGGATGCGTGACGACGCGAATCCTCCCATCAGCGCTGATCGCACCTTTGCCGGATCGGCGCCTGCTTTCGACGCGAACAACAAGGCTTCCGATACCGCCTGGATGTTGAGCGCGACGATAATCTGGTTTGCCACCTTGCAGGTTTGCCCGTCGCCATTGCCGCCGACCAGGGTGATGTTCTTGCCCATCAGTTCGAACAGGGGCTTTACCCGGTCGAACGTTTCTTGTGATCCGCCCACCATGATGGTGAGCGCGGCACCCTTCGCACCCACTTCACCGCCGGACACCGGCGCATCGAGATAGTCTGCGCCAACCGCCTGGATGCGCTTTGCAAACTCTTTGGTAGCGATAGGCGATATCGAGCTCATGTCGACTACAACTTTGCGAGTGCCGGCAGTCACTGTGGCGGCAATGCCGTTTGCCACGCCGTTGTCCGAGAACAGCACATCTTCAACATGCGGGGTATCCGGAACCATGATGAAGATGACGTCCGCCCGCCGCGCGACTTCTTTCGCATCAGCGCAGGTAACGGCGCCCGCTTGCGTGAGCGCCTCCGGCGTTCCGCTACGGCTTTTGACGTACAACTCGTGTCCTGCCGCGCGTAGATGTCCCGCCATAGGTGTTCCCATGATGCCAAGGCCGATGAAGCCGATCTTGAGTTTCTCTGCCATTTTATTTTGTCTCCGTGAATTGGAATAACCCGCCGCAAGCAGAATGCTGCGGGAGGAGGCCTGCGCGGTTAGTTTAAATTGAAACCGGGGCGAGTGCTTTAGCGTCCCTTGAAGTGTCGAGTACTAGAGTGGGAATGCAAGACGGGAAGGTTCCACGGCCGCTCAATCAACATGCCCGCGAACAGGTAGAATCGCGCATCCGCGTTATATGGTGCGATACAGTCATCGATATAACGATAGCGTACAAGCAAATTAGCCCATGCAGTCCCATACCAGACGCCTAACCTGCCCGAAGTGCCTGCGCCCGCAGCGGACGTGCATTTGCCAGTGGATTACGCCAACGGAACCGGCCGTTGAAGTGCTGATACTCCAGCATCCGTTGGAAGTCGATAATGCAAAAGGCAGCGCCCGTCTGCTGCACCTGAGCTTGCTTCACAGCCGACTGGCTACGGGGGAGGTCTTTGCCGAAGATGAATTGCAGACACTGCTTCATGCCCCAATGCCGGGCCAGGCTATCAGGCACACAATTCTGCTGTACCCGGAGACGCCGGAAGACAATGGAATCGATATATCGGATCGACCGCGTGCAGATCAAACCTTGCTCAAAGAGCCGGGACGAGTACGCCTGGTTGTCGTCGATGGAACCTGGCGGAAGAGCCGGAAAATGCTCGTCCTTAACCCGTCGCTGCAAAAACTCCCACGCCTCCCGCTACGAAATATGCCAGCGTCACAGTACCTGATACGCAAAGCCCATCGCCCGGATCAGCTTTCCACACTGGAGGCGACTTGTTACGCATTGATGCAACTGGAAGAAGACACCGAGAAGTATCTGCCGTTGTTGAATGCGTTTAATGGCTTCGTGGCGCAGCAGGCGGGGTACAGCATGCCGGACCAGGAGCGCCTGACAGAAAGCTCCTGAAGGCAGGCGTCTTTTTTATCCGCTTGCTTCTCATGCGGAACAAAAAAAAGCCCGCGACCTTGCGGTTGCGGGCTAAATCCAATTCAAGGAGAGTTGGAGGAGACAGGTGAGAATATACTCCCGGGTCTCATATATCTGAAGTTTATTCTCGTGATAGCAGATATGCGTAGGGGTGATAACTCCCGCAGTCGTTAATCGTATACGTGCGATTTTGTACGGTGCGCCGTGCGCACCGGAAGTGCTGGGGCGCACGGCGCACCCTACGGTCCCACAGCGGAGCAGGCGAGCGGGGGGGGGCAGTGCTCGGGAACGCCATCGAACCGAATACGCTACAATTGGCCTTACCACTTGGCCGATAACTCCCAGAAGGAATAACCCATGCAACAGAGACTGACCCCGTCCGCGGTTTTGCCGCAAGATCACAACCGCGCCATCCTGATCGGCCGCGCATGGATCCCGTCGCAGAAGGGACCCGTCCCGGTGCTGGTAACGGAAGACAGTCTCTACGACCTCCGCCCATTGGCCCCGACGGTCAGCCATTTGCTGGAGTTGGACCACCCCGCGGCCGCGATCGCAAAAGCGAAATCGTCGTTGCCGTGCATCGCCGCCCTGAGCGAGGTTCTCGCAAACACAGAGCCGACCATACGGGATTCTTCCCGCCCATGGCTGCTTGCCCCATGCGATCTCCAGGCGCTCAAGGCGAGCGGCGTGACCTTCGTGCAGAGCATGCTGGAACGGGTGATCGAGGAGCAGGCGAGGGGCGATGCGGCGAAGGCCGAATCGGCGCGGAAAGCGGTAGTGGAGGTGATCGGTGAAAACCTGGCCAACATCAGGCCCGGATCCGCCGAAGCTGCCCGCCTGAAGGAAGTGCTGATCGCACAAGGCATCTGGTCGCAGTACCTCGAGGTGGGCATCGGGCCGGACGCGGAGATCTTCACCAAGTCCCAGCCGATGTCGGCGGTCGGCACCGGCCTCGAGGTCGGCATCCATCCGCAATCGGAATGGAACAACCCTGAACCCGAAGTCGTATTGGCGATCAACTCGCGGGGCAGCGTGGTCGGGGCCGCATTGGGCAATGACGTGAACCTGCGCGACTTCGAGGGACGCAGTGCGCTGTTGCTGGGGAAGGCCAAGGACAACAATTCTTCCTGTGCGATCGGACCATTCATCCGCCTGTTCGACGACGGCTACACCATCGATGACGTGCGCTCATGCGAGATCATGCTGCAGGTCGACGGCCCGGACGGATTCACATTGCAAGGCTCGAGTTCCATGTCGAAGATAAGCCGCGATCCACTCGACCTCGCTGCACAGGCTATCGGTGCGACGCATCGCTATCCTGATGGACTCATGCTGTTTCTCGGCACCATGTTCGCGCCGACCAAGGATCGCTTCGGGCCCGGATTGGGATTCACCCACGTGCCCGGCGATATCGTCACGGTGCATACGCCGCGTTTGGGAGCGCTCGTCAATCGGGTCAATCATGCCGACAAAACCGAACCATGGACTTTCGGCGTTTCCGCGCTGATTGACCAACTCGTGGCCATGTGTGCCGGTTCGAGGGCAGTCAGGGAATAAACACGCTCAGCAATTGGCGCGACGATTTGTGTGAACCTTGGAGCCACGGTTGCTGTCTTTCAAAAGCGATTGTGGCTATGGCGGAGCACGACATGGACGATCAGTTCAATCTGCAGCGATTCATCGATGCACAGCAGCCGGTCTACGAAAGCGTATGCGCCGAACTGCGCGGAGGTAAAAAGCGCAGTCACTGGATGTGGTTCATTTTTCCGCAGATCAAGGGTCTGGCGCGCAGCGAAACGGCGCGCTGGTTCTCCATCTCTTCGATGGAAGAGGCGAGGGCCTACCTCGAACATCCGGTTCTTGGCACGAGGCTGCGCGCGTGCAGCGCGTTAGTGGCCGCAGTGGACGGAGCGTCTGTCGAAGAGATTTTCGGTTACCCGGACGACATGAAGTTCCGGTCATCGATGACCTTGTTCGCGCAAGCCACCCGCGACAATGAGGTGTTTGTTGAGTGCCTGCGGAAATATTTCGGAGGGGAGCCTGATGCATCAACCCTCGCGCAATTATGAGAGGACGTAGGCTGGGATCTGCGACGCGCGTGCCAATCCCGGCGTCGCACCGGGCGCAAAGCGCCGGAGCTGGAGATTGCATGCATCCCAACCGACTGTCAACGCATGGGAAACAATGTGGCAAATGGCGGGCTATTTATCAATTCGCCGGGAGCCAATATAGTTCAATCACTCTGACCAACCCGTTAGGCCCATCATGACCAGGTTACCCACGCTTTTCATCTCCCACGGATCGCCGATGCTGGCGCTCGACGACAGTCCGGCGCGCCAATTCCTGCTCGGCCTTGGCAAGTCGCTGCCGCGGCCCAAGGCGATCATCGTCGTATCCGCTCATTGGGAATCGATGGGAGCGCCGGCGGTGAGTCTTGCGTCACAACCCGAAACCATCCATGACTTCGGCGGCTTTCCGCCCGCGTTGTTCGCTATCGAGTACCCGGCGCCAGGCACGCCGGAAATCGCGGCACGAGCTGCCGAATTGCTGGAGCAGGCCGGTTATCCTGTCAAACGCAGTCCTGATCGCGGACTCGATCATGGCGCATGGGTACCATTGAGCCTGATGTACCCGGAAGCGGACATCCCGGTCGCACAGGTTTCGGTGATGCGCAATGCGACACCTGCCGATCATGAGAAGCTGGGAAAGGCGCTATCCAAACTGCGTGATGAAGGAGTGCTCGTCATCGGATCGGGTTCGCTGACGCACAACCTCTACGAATTCCGCGGCCAGCCGATGGATGCACCAGTGCCATCCTGGGTGAGCGACTTCGGAAACTGGATGATGAACATGCTGCGCGATAACCAGAGTGACGCTTTGCTCGACTATCGCCAGCAGGCTCCCTCGGCCGAGCGGAACCATCCGACCGAGGAACATCTGCTTCCTCTGTTCGTTGCGATGGGCGCGGCAGGTGAGGGCGCGAAGGCGGAACGTATCCATGCGAGTTATGAATACGGAATATTGGCGATGGATGTTTACGCTTTTGCATGACCGATAGTGGCGCGCAACGTTACTCATTACAAACATTGCAAGCCACTCAATGCATATGGTTAGCCATCGTCTATATTTAGAGAGGTCTTGTCTTCCGGACAGGCCTATATAAGGGCTCGCGCAGGGAATAAGTTGTACATTTTTGCTGATCGTCAAAATGCACCACTTATCCCTGCGCGAGCCCTACTCAACCGTGCACGCTTACGTAGAAGAGGGAATTCATTATGCCCACTTACATTGCTCTTAATAAACTGACGGCTAAAGGCTCCGACGCGATCAAGGACACAGTAAAATGAGCCGACCAATTTGCGCAGTTAGCGAAGAAACTGAACATCGAATTGAAAACCGTCTACTGGGGTGTGAGCCCTTATGACAGCATCGCCATCATCGAAGCGCCGAATGAATCGAACCTGATGGCATTCAACCTGGCGTGCAAGCAGGCTGGATTCTTCACCACCGAAACCGTACGCGTGTTTAACAGGTCCGAGATGTCGGACGTGATCGCACAGCTTAATCAATAAGATACAATCCTCGACCTGATTTTGGAGCCCGTGCGTTCCCATACGGACGGGCTTGTTTTTGTATCCTGGGTCCTCTCCGCCAGCGTAACTTCCGGTATCTCACTCCGCGCGCTCCGAGGCCGCCGTCGACGGCTTTGCGCCATCAATGGTATAAAGTTGTTGCCTGCTTTCAAAAAGGTTCCCGAACCTTCATTCGACGCCGGTGTGCTGGCGCATCCGTCGATGCAATAATCAATCGCCGCGAAAGGTTTCAGATGGTCGAACTCTCCAATCGCATTCGCCTGGCTCGCCCATTGGCGACGACGGCGCTGCATGGCCGTGTTGAGCAGCTCAAGTCACGCGGACAGAAGATTATTGATCTGTCAATCGCTCTGTCCAATCATCCGGCGCCTGCCGCGGTTCTGGAACGCACCACTGAAGGGCTGCGCACCGTGTGCCAGCCATATACTTCCGTAGTCGGCGCGGAGCATCTGCGTAACCGACTGATGGAAAAGGTGCGAGCCGAAAATAATATCGATGCGCAGCCCGATGAAATCATCGTCACCAATGGCGCTAAGCAGGCGGTCTACGAAGCGCTCTACGTGCTTACCGATCCGGGCGATGAAGTCATCATCTTCCGTCCTTACTGGCCGGCCTACATGGCCGTGGCCGAGTTACTCGGATTGCGGCCGATCCTGGTGGACCTGCCCGATCAAATCACTGCTTCGACTCTCGCGGCGCTGCCTCGCGCAAAAGTCCTCATCATCAATAGTCCGCACAATCCGACGGGAAGGGTATTTTCCGCCGCTGAGATGGCATGCCTCGTCGACTGGGTCGCTTCATCGGGCAGCTACGTCATTTGCGATGAGAGCTACGAGAAACTGATTTTCGAAGGCGAACATATCAGCTTTGCTTCACGCTGCGACTGGCGTGAGCGGGGTGTTGTATCGATATTCTCCGCATCACAGAGTTACGCGATGATGGGTTGGCGAGTGGGTTTCGCGGTCGCTCCTGCGCCGGTCGTTCGCGCGATGGAGACGTTGCAGGGGCCGATCACCGCCGCTGCCTCTGCGCTGACGCAAATCGCCGCCGAAGCCGCGTTCTCTTCCGGCGACCCAACGGCGATGCTCGAGGATTACCGGATGCGCAGGAAAATCGCGATGGACTCACTCATGAATGTCAGCTGGCTCAAAATGCGCAGCCCGGAATCAGGACCCTACCTGTGGGGCGATATCTCCGCCCTGACGACCGACACCGTGGCCTTCGCGGAGCAATTGCTCGAACAGGAAAAAATCGCGGTCATGCCGGGAGAGGCGCTGGGTGTCGCAGGATATATCCGTCTCAGTTTCATTTCGGACGACGCGGACACTTTGCGGGAGGGCGTGAATGGCATCATCCGCTTCGGCGATCGTTACGCTGCAGGGCAGAGAGATCGACGACAATGCTGAAACTCCGCCATAGCTGATAAAAATGCCGATAAGTTTTTTCAAGTTGAACAGCTTGCGCAGTCGTTTGATGCTGGTGGTCGCACTGGCGATTGCGCCCTCCGTTCTGCTGACCGTCTATAACGGCTGGCGGGAGCGTCAGCAAGCGATCACGAGCGCGGAAGAAAACCTGCAACGGCTGACCAGCCTGGCCGCCGCCAACGAAGCGCAATCGATTAAAAGCGCGCGACAGATCCTGAGCGACCTGTCCGATGTTCCCGACCTGCTGGGCGACACGGACAAATGCGAAGCATTGCTGCGGGCCGTATTGAACAAGAATCCGGACTACGCCAACTTCGGCCTGATACAACTGAATGGTGACGTCACATGCAGTGCGGTCCCATCGCCGACACCGGTCAACCTGAGTGACCGCGCGCACTTCAAGATGGCGGTCTCCGAGCGCCGCTTCATCGCCGGCAATTATGTGTTTGGCCGCGTGATTCAGAAGCATACGATCAATCTCACCTATCCGGTTATCGACGAGGACGGCGAGGTCGTCGCGGTTGTGTTCTCGGCGCTCGACCTGGCGGCGCTGGACAAATTTGTCAGTGACATCAATCTTCCTTCCGGATCGATCCTGGTCACCGCCGATGGCGCGGGGACTATCATTTCCAGGCGTCCGGACCCGGAGAAATGGTTCGGCTTCGGTATTTCTTCGGACTTGCGGCAGGCCATGTCCAGGGAGCAGCGTAGCCCGCTGTTATTGGACGGCCCGGACGGCATCGAACGCCTGCACACGTTTGCCCGCGTCGGCACACCGGACATCTCCGATTTCACAGTCACCATTGGCATACCGAAGGAGGCGATTGTCGCGCCGGCCCTGCGGGACCAGGTCATGGCGCTGTTGGCCCTCGCCGCGACCATGATCCTGGCGCTCCTCGCTACCTGGTTCGTCGGTGACTACATGATCGTGCGTCGGATGAAGGCACTGGTCGCCACTGCCGATAAAATCGCGGCCGGGAATTTTGCCGCCCGCAGCGGCATTGGATATGGAAGTGAGGAAATCAGTTACCTTGCGCGTGCACTGGATGACATGGCACAGTCGTTGCAGCGCAAGCAGGCCGAGCGTGACAAGGCTGAACAGGATTTACGCGCGGCAGACCAGCGCAAGGACGAGTTTCTCGCCATGCTGGCGCATGAGTTGCGCAATCCGCTGGCGCCGATCAGCGCCGCTGCGCAATTGCTTAAACTCGTGCAACTGGATGAGGCACGCGTAAAACAGACGAGCGACATCATCGCGCGCCAGGTCGACCACATGACCAGCCTGGTCGATGACCTGCTTGACGTGTCACGCGTCACCAGGGGACTGGTAACGCTCGACTTGAAGCCGCTCGATCTCAACCCGCTCGTATCGGATGCGGTGGAACAGGTCAGCCCGCTGATCAAGACACGGCGACACCAGCTGACGGTCGAACTGCCTGAGGACTCCGCGCTGGTGGCGGGCGACCAGAAACGCCTGGTACAGGTGATCGCGAACCTGCTGAACAATTCCGCCAAGTACACGCCCGAGGGCGGCAATATCGTGCTGAGTGTCGAAGTACTGAAGGATCATGTAGCGCTCAGTGTGAACGATGACGGAATCGGCATGGAACCGGAACTGGTATCGAGGGTCTTCGAACTGTTCGCCCAGGCGGAAAGAACGTCCGACCGCTCACAGGGAGGCCTTGGCCTTGGTCTTGCGCTGGTTCGGAGCCTTGTGGGGCTGCATGGCGGCAGCGTGCAGGCATACAGTAAGGGTACTGGCAAGGGCAGCACATTTTCCATCCGCCTGCCTCGCTTGTGCGAACGGCGCGCGGAACCAAGAGTACAGGCGGAGATTCCATTGGTTGCCACCCCGGCCGGCATGATGCGCATGATCGTGGTCGACGACAATGCCGACGCCGCTCATACGCTGGCAATGTTTTTGGAAGCCGAAGGACACGAAGTCGCGGTCGAATACGAAGCGACCGGCGCTCTCGCTCGCGCCCGTGCGATTGCCCCTCGCGTGTGCCTGCTCGATATTGGCCTGCCTGATATTGACGGCAACGAACTGGCACGCCGCCTGAGGGCGATGCCCGAAACCGCGAAGGCAGTGCTGATCGCGGTCACCGGGTATGGGCGGGAGCAGGACAAGAAGGATGCCATGGCTGCCGGCTTTGATTACCACTTTGTGAAGCCGGTTGATACGTCGAAGCTTGCGGCTTTGCTTGCGCAGATTAGCGTGCGGTAGGGTTGCTGAGAGTGTAGGGTGGGATCTGCGGCGAGCGCCAATCCCAACCTGCTTCAACCAGCGCTGAGACTCCTCGCAGTGTCCAATGCACTCCCTGCAACGGGATTCAGGGACCCGCGTCAATCCCATTAAGCGCATCCCGAATCTCTTCCGCATCATCCGGCCGCACAAGTCGCGCCGTCTCCTTGCCATCGCTAAGAAAAATCAACGTCGGCCACAGCTTCACCCTGTACGAGCGCCCCAGCGGTCGACCCCGACCATCTTCGATCTTGATATGGCGTACAGCCGGATGGCCGGCAAAGGCCCTTGCAATATGTGGTTGAGCGGCCTGGCAGAATCCGCACCATGGCGCGCCAAACTCGATAACCGTTGGTCCTTCGAGTGTATCGACCTCTGGGCGCGCTGGCTCATGCGCCGCATATTTGTCATTCATCGTCATCCTGGAACCTTCTCATTCGCAGAAACGTTTTCCGCCAAGAACCGGCAAGCATCCGGTGTGGATGATTTAGCTTATCAGGGCAGCCAGCCCGGACGCCGAAAGACGCTAAAGTTCAGACATGTCTCCTCCTCGTTATTACTGGGCGATCAGGCACCAGCGTGCGTTCTTATTATGCATGCTTATCGCCAACCCGGTCGCCGGCGCGGAGGAAGGACGGATTATGGTCAGATCAGACTCGTATCCGAGCGGATACCGGCAGTCACGGGCTCCGCGACGCCGACCTTGATCGAACCGTCAGAACGCTCGTAGGTTCCCATCAGGCATCCGCTTGCAATTGCCCGCTCCTGAATCGCTTCAAGAACCGCTTCACGGCCCGGCGTATCGGAGAATTCCGGTCCCGCGGCCAACGCGAACAATTGAAAGGCATAACGATGCACGCCATGGCCCGGCGGCGGATCGGGCGGGAGCCAGCTCGCTTGCAAATAGGAATTGCGGCCCATCTTGAGCTCAGGCCCAGGGTGATCGGCAGGATTCAACGCACCTTCCGGAAGGGATCCATCCTGCGGCGCAATGTCCACTGCAATCGCATGGACCAGCGGTTGCGGAGTAGGGGCGTCGGCATCCTCGACAATCAATACGAGGGTGGCGGTGCCGGCAGGAATCCCGATCCACTCCAGCGGCGGTGATGTGCCGCTGCCGTCGGCAGTGTACTGCGCAGGAATCGGCTCATGGTCATGGAAGGCGAGACTGGTCACCTCAATGGACGATGTGCCGGCGCGCAAGTCGATCAGGTTGAACGCTATCTTTTCCAGACCAGCGCGCTGGTTGCGCAGAGCATGGCCGACCGCATCGGGCAGTTTTTCGAGCATCGCAATTTTTCCTCTCCATTTCTTTGCGGGAGCATGTTGGACAGCAAACGCACGCCGATGGTTTAACCTTATCGCGTGGGTAATTTTGTCGTGCAGGATGTAATTATGGGAGTCATACCGCTGACGAGCTTGGTGGGCGTTCAGGCACTCTACCCCCATCCGAGGCAGGAGCACTTGGCTTGCAAGCCTGTGCCGTTCCGCAGGCGGACAGCATGCGCGCCGTTAATGCGGGTGCCCGCGGGGAACACATGGTCTGGATATTGCTCAGCATATTTTTTTCATCGCAGCAGGAAGGGAAAATTTCCATGCTTAAACCGGGTAAAGGCCAATACGCCGGAATGCTCGGGCGCGATGAGTTTCGGCTGCGATTCGTGCGCTCGTTCGGCAATCCAACCTACGACACGGTGAAAGACGCGCTCGACCAGGTCGAGGAAGTCGCATGGGCGCCTGGTATGCGCGGACGGCGGCAACCCCGATCCGACCACCACCTCTGGTAAAGATCCGGAGAAAGCGAAGGCGCTGGAACTGGAGGGGTGGTCCTATCCGAAGCATCTCGCCGGCCGGGTCTATGGTTTGGTGGTGCACGGCGATGTCGCGGGCATTGAAGGCACGCGCAGGGCATTATCCGACTGGCTGGACTGGATGGGACTGGTCGATGCCGGGCCGCTGTCCCGCATAGACCGCTATATCGGCTATTACGAATCCTACGCCGACAGCCATCGGACACTGGACCGCGACGTAGCGGTGCAGGAGGAAGTGCGAAACGCCGCGCGGGCGGTTCTTGAAGCGGTAAGTGAGTTGCGCGCAAACCGCTTGTCTAAACCGGATGCAGGATTGAAGCCGCCCCGGGCGAAATAGATTACTTCGCGGCCCGGCACACAACTTGCAAGGATGTCATTACATGAACGCCAGGCGCCGGCGATCACGAATCCTTCAACCATACTCGTCAGGAGAGGAACATAGATGGCACAAGACAAAATTGCGCTTGAGGCGGTAAATGCAGTGAGCAAGCTCATGCAGAAGATGCCGGACGATTACGCCAAGGCGGATGCCCTCAGCGTATTGATGATGACGAACTACAATTTGCTGCGTGACGTGGAGGGTGATGAGTTCGTACGCGCGTGGTTGCAGACAGCTCTGCAGGATCTCGACCGGAATCCGCCGGTCCTCGGTCTGGGTAGACCGCACTGAGGACGCACTGAATTTTCGACGTCGGGCGCGCCGTGATGCGCCCCTACTTCGCTACAGGGATGTAAGGGTTCGCCCCGCGCACCGGAAGTGCTGGTGCGCGGGGCGAACCCTACGCGGCCGAGGCCGCACTAATATGCAGTCGGACCGGGTGTACGTCCGGTCATTGGTAAATCGGTTGTCTCCTCCACCTCTCCACGAGGTGAATTAGCCCGCGGACCTTAAGGTCCGCGGGCTTTTTTTCTCCGGGCGTCAGACGAGCAGGGTGCACACGCCGCATGTATCCCTTACACGATGACGGTCAAAATCACCGGGCCGCATTTGATGTCGATCAGAAAGAATGGCCAGCGCAGGTAAGCCTGGGTTACCCTTGGCGTACCATGCAAATTCATCCTATACGCCTCAATCCCGGGCAAGACCTGCGCGCCGCTATCGAGGCCGTACTCATCGAGCATGACATGCACGCCGCGTTCGTACTGCAGGGCATTGGCAGTCTTAGCGTCGCGCGGCTGCGGTTCGCCGGGATGGAGCAACCCGCCGAACTCCATGCCGACCTCGAGATGCTGACACTTGGTGGCTCAGTCTCGCGCGATGGTGCGCATCTCCATATGGCCGTATCCGATGGGGAAGGGCGCGTATCAGGCGGCCACGTGGGATCGGGGTGCATCGTTCGCACTACGGTCGAGGTGCTGTTGGCGATACTGCCGGCGCATCGCTTCGGTCGCGAACTGGATGCGACTACAGGTTACGCTGAACTGGTGGTCCGGCCTCGACCGGAATAAAAAACATACCGCTGTGGAGCGCAGCAATAAGGGAGACCAAGGAAATGAATACACGAAAAGTCGATGTGGCAGTGATCGGGGCGGGTACGGCCGGTCTTGCAGCCTACCGGGCAGCGAAGTCTCACAACAAACAGGTAGTACTCATCGAAGGGGGTACCTACGGTACGACCTGCGCGCGCATCGGTTGCATGCCCAGCAAACTGTTAATTGCCGCAGCCGAGGCCGCGCATGCCGTGACGACCGCGCACGCGTTCGGCGTGCATGCCGGTCCGCCGCGTGTCGATGGCAAGGCAGTTATGAAACGAGTGCGGGCCGAGCGCGACCGCTTCGTCGATTTTGTGCTGACCGGGGTTGAAGAGATACCGGAGAGTGACCGCCCGCGCGGTTGTGCTCGCTTCATAGACAGTAAAACCCTGCAGGTAGGCGATACCGTGTTGAATGCCGACAGCATCGTGATTGCAACCGGATCGCGGCCGACGATACCGGCAGAGCTATCGTCACTGGGTGACCGCATCATCGTCAGTGATGATGTGTTTGATTGGGAGGATTTGCCTGAATCGATCGCCATCGTCGGCGCCGGCGTAATTGCGCTTGAGCTGGGACAAGCCCTGCATCGCCTTGGTGTGCGGGTCGCGCTTTTCGGTCGGAGTGACAAACTGGCTCAGCTGAATGACCCTGAATTGAACGACGCCGCGATGCGCATCCTTAGTGCGGAACTCGACCTGCGAATGAGTACGGAACTGCAAGAGGCGCGGCTTGAGGGTGATTCAGTCGTTGTGCGTTCGCGTGCGGAAGACGGCGCTGAACGTGCCGAGCGTTACTCGTATGTGCTGGCCGCGACCGGACGCGATCCCAACGTGGAGAACCTCAGCCTGGAGCATGCGGGACTGGTGCTCGATAAGCACGGCGTGCCGCTGTTCGACCGGTATACCATGCAGTGCGGCGGGACCGGAATTTTCATTGCCGGCGACGCCAGCGACGAACGCCCGCTGCTGCACGAAGCCGCCGACCAGGGAAGGATCGCCGGCGACAACGCAGGACTCTATCCCCACGTACGGCCGGGGTTGCGCCATGTACTGCTCACCATCGCGTTCACCGATCCGCAGATCGCAACGGTAGGGCAGACTTAC
>JAQGMD010000065.1 GCA_028292565.1 Burkholderia sp.
GATCGCCATCGGCTTTTCCACGAGCACGTGTTTCCCGTGCTGTGCAGCGATCCGCGTATGGGCTGCATGGAACTGATGCGGGCTGGCCACATACACCGCCTCGACAGTCGGGTCGCACGCAAGCTCCTCGATATCCTGATAGACCGGCGCGGAAAAATCCTTGGCGAATTGCGTCCGCGCTTCCTCGCGTGGATCGCATGCGGCTACCAGCTCGATCCGCGGATCCTTCAAAAAGGTCGGCAGCATCAGAGTAAAGGCGCGACCGAGACCGGCGACGCCGAGCCGAACACGGCGTTCGTTCATGACCAACTCCTAAAGATCCAGCACGATCTCATCCGACTTGGCGCGCGACACACAGATCATGATATTGGTGTCCATCTCATCATCCATCAACACGAAGTCGCGATGATCAACCTCGCCCGAAACCAGTCCGGTGCGGCATGAACCGCAGGTGCCGCTTTCGCATGACGAGGCCACATCACAACCGCCCTCGCGCAGCACTGAGAGGATGGTTTGGCCCACCGGCACCACGAATGTCTTGTTCGACTTCGCGAGCCTGACCGTGAACGGCTTGTCGTCAGCCTGAGGCGTGCCTCCCTCATTGAAGCTTTCGAAGTGGACGTTGGAATGCGGCCAGTGACCCGACATGTCGCGCACCGCATCCATCAGGCCCTGCGGTCCGCAGCAGTAGATGTGTGCGCCGGTCGGACGCTCCAGTACCGGCCACAGGTCGTAAGATTTCGCGGGGTCGCCGTGGTCATGATGAATGACGACCTTGCCGCCGATATCCGGCGACTTCAGTTCGTCGCGAAAGGCCGTCATCTCCGGCGTGCGGCTGAAATAGTAAAGCTTCCATGGCGCCGGCGGCAATTCGCCGAAGGACCGGATCATCGAGAGGATAGGCGTAATACCGATGCCGCCTGCGACGAAGATATAGCCGGGCGCATTGTCGGCCAGCGGAAAAGCGTTGTCCGGCATGGACGTGAGCAGCGTATCTCCCACCTTCGCGTTGTCGCACAGGCTCACCGACCCGCCCTGCCCGTTCTGGTCACGTTTAACGGTGATCACATAACGGCTGCGGTCGGCCGGATCGTTACACAACGAATATTTTCGGATCAAGCCGTTGGGCACTTTCACCTTGACGTGCGAGCCGGGTGTGAAAGGTGGCAGCTCGGCGCCTTCCGGATGCACCAGCTCAAAACTCCGTATGTCTTCGGCCGCATCGGTGACGCTCGTTATGCGGAGTGGAATCATTGCATCGAGGGTTGCTTGCGTTTCCATTTGGTGTTCTCCAGATCAGTTACTCGGCATAAGTCCCGCCGCAATGGCGCCGGTCCCGGACACGCCGGGACCGCTTGTCAAGAACGATCAGATCTTGAACGACTCGTAGGTAGCCGGATGAAAGATCTCATCCACCGACATCAGCTTGGCCGACAGGCCCTGCGAGTGGTGATGGCGCACAAAAGTTTCAAGCGTGCGACGATTCGCAGCGACGCCATAGGACCAGTAATCCTGCCCCATCGAATCGCGCGCGGCCTTGAGTTGTTCTTCCACGAACGGCAGGGTGACCTTGGTAGCCGATGTATCGCTCAACTTCTCGAGCGCTGCAGTCTTCGCATGCTCGAACGCCTTCTGCACTGCTCCCGGCAGCCATGGATGCTGCTCTGCCAATTCTTTCTTGACGCCGACCACGTGCATGATAGGGAACACGCCTGTGCGCTTGTAATAGTCCTTCGCCACGGCCGTAGGATCGTCGAATAGCCAGCCCACGTTGGGGTTCTTCAGCGCGGCGCCGGAGGGCGGACGCGGTGCCATGAAGCCGTCGATATCGCCGCGGTCGAGCATGTCGGAGATGGTGTCATTCTCCGGTGCGTTTTCCATCTTCACATCCGGCGGCAACTGCAGCTTGATCTTTTCCGGGCGGCCGGGTTCATCGATGCCGCCGCGCACCCAGGTCACGTCCTCCGGACGCACGCCGAAGTCGTCCTGCAAGATCGAGCGGGCCCATACGTTCGCGGTCAACTGATACTCCGGCACACCTATGCGGCAGCCTTTCAGGTCCTGCGGCTTCTTGATGCGGTCTTTGCGTACGTAGATCGAGGTATGACGGAATGCGCGCGACAAAAAAACTGGTACCGCGACGTACGGGCTTTCGCCTTTCGACGCCTTGACCAGATAGCTCGAGAAAGACATCTCGCTGATGTCGAACTCGCCGTTACGGAATGCGCGGAAAAAAATCTCTTCCGGCGAAAGGGTCATGTAGACCGGATCCACACCGTCGATCTGGACGCTGCCATCAAGCAGCGCGCGTGTGCGGTCGTAGTCACCCATTGCGACGGATAGTTGAAGCTTGGCCATTCTGTCTCCTGTTTTGTTTTGGTTTATTTCATTGTTTGGTCTGGTACTGGGACTCTAGCTCCGGGCCGCCGGTGTCTTCCCAAACGTATTTCGCTTCATAGACGCGCCAGTCCGTCGTCTTCGGAACGACTGCCTGATACGCGCATACATCGCTCGGGATAGCGAGTTCACCTGTGCCGATTGCGGGTTTTCCCTGCTGGAATTCTCTCACAGCATCGACCATCTGTCGGCGGAACTCCACAATTGCGAGATCGCTCGCGCCGAGCCTGTCATAAGTGCGGTCCGCGATCGGCCCCATCGTCACCCACATCGCAATGTCCTGGTTCGGAAAGCCGGTAATACCGGTGAAGTTCCCCGCCTTCATCGCCTGGCGGTCCTGCCAGAATTTATTGTCGCGATTACGCAGGGGGCGATACTCATCGTCCAGGTCGATGCCAAGGCGCTGACCGAGGAACTTGCGCCATGATTCCATCTCCGGCGTTTTGGCCGGATGGCCCCACGCGATGAAGTAGAACGCCGTGTTCGTGTCGTCCATCGGTACGTTGATGTTGGCGACGTTATAGAGATTGTTCGGGGGGATCAGGGCGGTAGCGGGCGCCACGAACACGGTGGAACGCACGTAGTCATGCGTCTGCGCATTTGTCAGCGGGCGCCGCAGCGCCGCGTAGCGAAATCCGTAGGAAGCGCGCTGTACCTGCAGGCGCGGCGCCTTATCAGTAGAAGGACGCAGCCACGCCTTGTCGGTGGCTTCCGCGCCTTGCACGCGGGCCGGCACCATATCGGACGAATGCAGGCTCGAGCTGTGTGCCGAATCGATAGCGCCTTCAAGGATCTGCGCCCAGTTGCAAGGGATCAGCGCCTTGGCGATGCTTACGCGCGCATCCTTCGTCGGCGCCCATGCCGGCGGAACGAACTCGGGTATCGCATCCTGCGGCCCCATGTAGGTCCACACGAAACCGCCCCACTCCTTGACCGGATATGCGCGATGCTTCACTTTCTCGGCCATGGAACTCGCGGCAGGCTCGGAGGCCATTTCCAGCACATTGCCCTGCACGTCCATCTTCCAGCCGTGATACAGGCAGCGCAGGCCGCCATCTTCATTACGGCCAAGCACAAGCGAAGCACGACGATGCGGGCAGGCCTCATCCATCACGCCGACACGGCCCTCGCTATCGCGGAACACCACCAAAGACTCGCCAAACATGCGCGACCTGACCGGCGCCCCGTCCGGCTCGCTTACTTCTTCAAGGAGGCAAACCGGTTGCCAGTGACGGCGCATCAACTGCCCCATCGGCGCATCGCCTTCAACCCGGCACAGTAAATCGTTCTCTTCGATGGTGAGCATTTTTTGTCTCCTGGATTTTGTAACCGTCCGGCGCGGGATTCAGGCGAGTCGACGAACACTCTGTCCTATGGCCGCGCTAACTATACTTAGATATCTAAGATAATTATAAGACGGCGGAAAACCTTTGTCGAGCGGGGATAAGGCGAACGACCGGGTTATGGTGCAGCGGGGAAATTGCGTGTCATCACCCGCCCCAGGTTCGATCCGGGTGACGCATTACAGGATGGAAACGAGTCGCGGGTGTCAGACCGGCGACCTGACCCCGTCCAGATTGCGTCCCGAAGATTGAGATGCCAACTACGCGGCGCCGTCGTCCGGACTCTGTTTATTTAACGCGTTGCTTCTCAAGCTTGCGCGCCAGCGTACGGCGATGCATTCCCAGCCGGCGCGCCGCCTCCGAAATATTGAAATTGGTCTCGGCCAACACTTCGTGTATGCGTTCCCATTCGAGAGTCTTGATTGATGTCGACCGGTTGGTCAGATCTATCTCGGCATTCCCGGCGATATGGCCGAAGGCTGCCTCGATATCGTCGGTATTGGATGGCTTGGCCAGATATTGGCAGGCGCCGAGTTTGATGGCCTCGACCGCTGTGTTGATACTGGCGAAACCGGTCAGGACTACGATCAACATGTCAGGATCATGCTTGTGCAGCATTTGTACGCAGGACAGCCCCGATGCGTTGCCGTTCAACTTGAGATCAACAACGGCATAGCCCGGCGAATGCTGCTCCAGCAACACGGCGGCCTCATCGGGGTTCGCTGCAAGTAATACCTTATAGTCGCGCCGCTCAAACGAGCGCCCGAGCGTTCGAGCGAACGCGGCATCGTCTTCAACGATCAGCAGCAGACGATCAGATGACATATCCCTCGTCCTCTTCAAGACTTATCGCGGCCAGGGGAAGGGTGAGTTCGACAACCGCCCCACCCTCCTCGCGATTGCGTGCTGTAGCCGTGCCGCCCAGTGTACGTGTGACATTCACGGCGAGGAACAACCCTAATCCGCCGCCCGGACGGCCCTTGCTCGACTGGTACGGCTTGCCGAAGTGGGCCAGCATCGCGGGCGCGAAACCTGGGCCTGCGTCCGTAACCAACAACCTCAGCGTATCGGCCTCGCGCTTCGCTTCGAAACGTATCCAGTCAGGCGAGGCTTCGAGCGCATTGTCGAGCACATTGAAAATCGTCTGCTTCAGCGCGGAGTCGAAAACCACGGGGAGATCCTGCTGAATTTTATTTTCATAGACGAACGAGACTATAGGCCGGATGGAGCGCCATTCCTGCACCAGGTCGTCCAGAAATGCACTCATGGTGGTCTCCGCTGACGATTCGCCGCGCGCCTCGCCCGCTGAAAGCAGGATGCCGCTGACGATGGTCTTGCAGCGCTGTAGTTGAGCCTGCATTTCAGTGATTTCCTCCTGCAGTTCGGCATTCTTTCTGAATTCCGGCATACGCCGCCAGTCGCCGAGAATCACAGACAGTGTGGCCAGTGGCGTTCCGAGTTCGTGCGCGGCGCCTGAAGCGAGCAGTCCCATCCGCACGATATGTTCTTCCTCGGCCGCGCGTTGGCGCAGGTCTGCGAGTTGAGCATCACCCGCCCGGAGATTGTCGCTGATGCGGGTGATGAAAACCACCAGCAGCGTGGCGTTAAGCACAAAGCAGATCAGCATGCCCTGGATATACAAGCTGGGGAAACTATGCCCTTGATCGAGCGACAGTGTCAGTGGCTTGGAAAAAAGTGCCAGACCCGCCATGCAGAGACTGGTGACCCCGACGATAGTCCAGGTTGACCATGCTTCGAGCAGTACCGCGCTGATAATGACCTGCAGCAGAAAGAGGAAGGCGAACGGATTAGTCGTTCCGCCGCTGAAATACAACTGGGCTGTCAGGCTGGCCACGTCAACCAACAACGCAAAAAACAGCTGGCTGTTCGAGACTTCCCCCCGCTCGTGCCAGCGCAGATGGCTCCCGATGTTGAATGCAATCAGGCATGCCAGCACACCCAGCATTTGCGGAAGTGGGAGCTTGATCCCCAGGCCGACGGTCACAACGGTGATCGTAGTGATCTGTCCAACCACGGCGATCCACCGCAATTGAATCAACTGCAACATGTTCTTGTGGCCGGCGGCGCTTTCGACGCTCACAGCCGCCGCCCGATTCACAACAGCTTCAATTTTTCCTTGCATGTTTGCTCTCTTGATTGATACAACCACACGCGGCATATTCCTGGATTCCCGCCCGCACGGGAATGACACAGGTGACAAATGTTTGACAGTTCGTTATGCCTCGCGAATGTTTGAAGTCAGCCGCATCCTTCGCTCCTCACGCACAACCCACAGGCCAGCACCGGCAACCATCAAGGCCAGAGCATACCAAGTGAGCGCATAGACCAAGTGGTTGTTTTGAAAAGAGATCACGGTCAAGCCGCCGACGGGAGCGTCGGCACCCGCAGGCCCTTTCGCCGCATCCGCGTCCACGAAATAAGGTGCGACATTGATCAAGCCGCGAGCGGCAGCAATCGCCTGAACGTCGCGAGAGTACCACCGATCACCGGCAGGGTCGTTCTTGCGCAGAAAACCGCCGCCGGGCTGGCTCAGGCGCAGCAGGCCGTTGACAACAACAGCAGTACTTTGATGCTCGAATGCATCGGGGGTTCCGCGTGTGCGGTCGGGCGCAACATAGCCTCGATTCACCAGCACCACATAACCCTCCGCAGTATGTAGCGGAGTGAGCAACCAGTAGCCACTTCCAAGCTCGGTGGTAGCCTGCACTCTGGTTGTCAGTTCATAAAGAAAGGTGCCGGTCAGGCGTACATGGCGGTACTCATCAGATGCGGCATTGACATGTGGCCAACGCTCGGGGCCCGGTGCGGGCACGGGAGCAGCATGCACCCGCTGCTCGACCCGCTCAATAAGTGCGACTTTCCATTGCAGGCGTTGAAGCTGCCATGTTCCGAGCGCGATAAAACCTGCAAATGCGATCAGCGCGAACAGCGCGAGGGTGAGCAGCGATGCGAAAGAGCGGCGGCGCGGCCCGGCATCTTGCGAGACCAATTCACGCCGCTGCTCTTTGCTATCTGTCATGGCCCTTCTTGCATCTGGTGCATCTGGTGCATCTGGTGGGATGAGTCATGCTTCATGCCGGGCATCATGTTGTTATTAAGGTGGTACATGACCCATATGGAGCCCGCAAGCGCAATCCCAACGATCACGATGGTAAAAACCAACGCCAGCATGTTCCAGCCGCCTTCGGATTTCGTGTTCATATGCAGGAAGTAAATCATATGCACGACGATCTGCACGGCAGCAAAGCCGAGGATCACCATGGCGGTGGTGCCGGAGTTTTCGAACACATTACCCATCACCAGCCAGAACGGAATCGCAGTCAGGATCACTGCCAGCACGAAACCGATGGTGTAGCTCTTCAGGCTGCCATGATCCGCATGATCATCATGGCCATAATGGCCGTGGTCGGTGTGATGCTCGCTCATGGCAAGACTCCCATCAGGTAGACAAAGGTAAAGACGCCGATCCAGACCACATCCAGGAAGTGCCAGAACATGGACAGGCACATCAGGCGGCGGGTGTTTTCAGGTGTCAGTCCGTGGCGGTTGAGCTGGAACAGCAGCGTCACGAGCCAGACAAGCCCGAACAGCACGTGCAGACCGTGCGTGGCCACCAGGGTAAAGAAGGACGTCAGGAAGGCGCTGCGTTGCGGGACTGCGCCCAGATGGATCAGGTGAGCGAACTCATACAATTCCAGCGCAATGAAGCCGGCGCCGAGCAGGCCAGTCACGCCAAGCCAGATCATCGTGCTGCGCAGGCGTTTGCGTTGCGATTCCAGCATGGCGAAGCCGTAGGTGATCGACGACAGCAGCAACAATGCCGTGTTGAAGGCCACCAGCCCGAGGTCGAACAGTTCGGCCCCCGACGGGCCGCCTGCGTAGCTGCGTCCCAGGACCGCGTAGGTCGCGAAAAGGCACGCAAAGATCAGGCAGTCGCTCATCAGGTAGATCCAGAAACCGAGCAAGGTGCCGTTTTCCGGGTGGTGCTCGCGCACGAAAAAGCGCGAGCTCGCGTCAGCGCTCAACGCGCTGGCAGTAGTTGCATTCATCTCAGACATGGCTTTCCAACAAGCGGGTGCGCGCATTCTCAGTACGGACGACTTCGTCGGCCGGAATGTAAAAGTCGCGTTTGTAATTAAAGGTATGGATGATGATGGCCGCCATCGTCGCAGCGAAGCCGAGGCCGGCCACCAGCCACATTTGCCAGACCAGGGCAAAACCGACGAACGCGCTCAGTGCCGCGATCACAAAACCTGCCGCAGTGTTCTTCGGCATATGGATCGCGGTAAAACCCTCCAGCGGACGGGTGTAACCGTTCTTCTTCATGTCAGCCCAGGTGTCGCTCTCGTAAACCCGTGGCGTGAACGCGAAGTTGTAGTCCGGCGGCGGCGATGACGTCGCCCATTCCAGCGTACGGCCACCCCATGGATCGCCGGTCACGTCGCGCAGCGTATGGCGGCGCTTGAAGCTGACGTAGAACTGCACGATCATCGCGAAGACGCCAACGCCGATCAACGCCACGCCCAGGGCTGCGATCTGGAACCAGATCTGCAGCGACGGATCTTCGAAATGGCTCATGCGAC
>JAQGMD010000034.1 GCA_028292565.1 Burkholderia sp.
TCGGCATTGAGAATCGCAGGGTGCGCTCGGCGCACCCTGCGTCCAAAAACCAAACAGGAAAATTCGCACTACGGCGTACCGATCACTCCCGCATCACGCAACGATGATATCGCCGCATCGTCGTACCCCAGTTCGCTCAAGAGCTCATCCGTATGCTGCCCCAGTGACGGTGGTGGCGCGCGTAGCGGCAACCGCTCGCCCGCGAGTGTGAGTGGCAGCAGCGCAGTCCGCGTTTCAATCTCGCGCCCCGCGCCGCTTGCATCAGCGGGCACCGTGACCGGCGCCAGGCCGCCGGTCTGGTTCAGGTGCGGATCGTCAAACAAATCCTGCGGCCGTGTGATCGGCGCATAGGGCAATCCGTTACGTTCGAAGATGGCGCCGATCTCTTCGGCGGGGTAAGTCGCAAGACGTTCCCTGACGACAGGCATGAGCCACTCGCGCGCCTGTACCCGCAGGTTATTCGTGAGCAGGCGTTCGTCGTTCTTGAGGTCGGCCAATCCGAACGCATCGCAGAAGATGGCCCATTGCGTGTCGGATACCACCGCGAGAAAAATCATCTCGCCGTCCTTCACCGTGAACACATCATAAATTGCCCACGCCGAGATGCGGCTGGGCATGGGCGACGCCGGCTTGCCGGTGACGGCGAACTGCATCATGTGCTGCGCCACCAGGAACACATTGTTCTCGAACAGCGCGCTTTGCACTTCCTGCCCACGTCCGGTTTTTTCACGTTGCGCCAGTGCGGCCATCGCCCCAAGCGCGCCGAACATACCGCCCATGATGTCGTTGACGCTGGTGCCCGCCCTCAGCGGCCGGCCTTCAGGTCCGGTCATGTACGCCAGGCCGCCCATCATTTGCACGACTTCGTCGAGCGCTGTGCGGTGCTCATAGGGGCCGGGCAGGAATCCCTTGTGGGAGACGTACACCAGGCGGGGATTCAACGCCGACAGCGCAGCGTAGTCGAGTCCCAGCTTGGCCATCGTGCCGGCCTTGAAGTTCTCGCTGAAGACATCGGCGCCGGCAACCAGCTTGAGCACAATCTCGCGGCCGCGCGGATCCCTGGTGTCGACCGCGAGGCTTTTTTTATTCCGGTTGAACATCGGGAAGAAACCCGCGCCTGAACCGAGCAGCCTGCGGGTGCTGTCGCCCGTCAGTGGTTCGACCTTGATCACTTCCGCGCCGAGGTCGGCGAGCAGCATGCCGCAGGTCGGGCCCATCACCATATGCGTGAATTCAATCACGCGTACGCCTGACAAGGGCAGGTTATCGTTGCCGGTACTCATTGCGCGACGCTCCGCGCATACGAGAATCCCTTCGGCAGGCCGGCATCGGGCACGTGGCCGAACAGCGTTTCGCCGGGCAGGCCCTCGCGCACAATTTCGCGGGCGGCAATCAGTTTCGAGATGTCGATCCCGGTTTCGTAGCCCATCGCTTCCAGCATCCAGGCCAGGTCTTCCATCACGATATTGCCGGTCGCTCCCGGCGCATACGGACATCCGCCTATGCCGCCCTGGCTGGCATCGAAGGTGGTGACACCAGCGTCGAGGGCGGCGACCACGTTCGCCAGTCCTTGGCCGCGGGTGTTGTGGAAGTGCGCGCCGCCTGCTTTCGCGCCCAGTTCGGATTGCAGCCGGCGGAACAGCCGCCGCACCTGCCGCGGTTCTGCGTAGCCGCTGGTATCGGACAGGCCGACTTCGTCGACGCCGCATTCCGCCATCGCATGCGCCATACGCATCGTGTCGTCATCGCTTACCGGCCCGGCGATGGTGCAGCCGAATGCGACCGACAATCCCGCCTCGATCTCAATCCCGGGATAGCGTTCGTTGCGAAGCGCAACGATCCGGCGCACTTCGTCGATCACCTGCCCGTGCGACATGCGCACGTTTGCCAGCGAATGCGCTTCAGTGACCGAGATGGGTACGGTGATCTTGTGTACTCGCGCCGCAAATGCTGCCTCCGCGCCTTTCAGGTTGGGCACCAGCGCGGCGACGTGCAGGCCTTCAATCGTCAATGCGTGCGCGACCACCTCGGCCGCATCCGCCATTTGCGGCAAAAGCCTGGGCGACACGAACGACCCCACTTCGATCTCGCGCAGGCCGGCTGCGGCGAGTGCGTCGATCCAGCGCAGCTTGTGCGGCGTTGGCATGATTTGTTTGATGCTTTGCAGTCCGTCGCGGGGGCCGACTTCGCTGATCAGGAGGGGGGACATAAGGCACTTTCTTTCAAGGGGACGGCTGTACTGCGTCACTGCTTGATTTTACCCCTCAAGGCGCAGTAGCGTGCGGCACCGGCCTGGAGTCGCGTGCGCTGAAATGACGTAGATTGGGATGCAAATCCCAACATCTATGCTTTGCACATCGGACGGCCGGATGCGATCCAGTGTCAGGAACTTCGGCTCGCCTCCGTCCCATTTCGCGTTCGACGAATTCGAAAAAGAGGGTGTCGAGGACTTACATGCCGGACAAGATGAACGACCACCGCCGCGGCGGCGGCCGTTGCCAGCAAGTGTTTGATGGTGTGCCCGCTCATCCAACCGAGTGCGGAGAACAACGCGTGGTCGCTCAGCTCGGCGGCTTTGGCCAGTGCATACAAGATTATGGCCATTGCGAAGACGATACGCTGATCGTGCGGTGCGCCATGAATGGCTTGCCACAATGGGATTAGTACCAGGGGCAGCACCTGGAGCAACAGGTAGAAACGCAGGTCCCCTGTGAGGTGCCACCAGCCGACGCTTAGCGCTCCTGCTATCGCAAGCACGCAAGTCCAGAGCCAGCCGTTGATGCGTGGGCCGTTCCCGGCACGTACGCCTGCAAGCAATCCGGCGCAGGCAAACACGATAGGCAAGCGATCCCAGACCAGCCTGTCGTTGTCCGGCGCAAGATGATAGAAAGCGGAACCCACGGCGGTCAACACCAGCGCAATCATGAACAGGGAGTAGCCGGGCCAGCCGGCGGCAAGTTCCGGGCGGCGGCGCATTGGCCACAGGCGCAGCATGCCCCAGATGCCTGCGAGGACGAATCCCGCATTCG
>JAQGMD010000040.1 GCA_028292565.1 Burkholderia sp.
CGCTGATGTTCGTGATCGGAGTAGTCATGACGCTCATCTTCGGCCACATCTTCTTCGCGCCGTACAAGCGCCTTCAATACGCCGTCGGCACCAAGGACTGGCAAGCCGGTGGAGCTGCACTCGGGCAGATCCGCAAGATGCTAGGCGTCAACTTGGTGCTCGGGCTGGTGACGATTGCAGTAGGGATGCTCGGACGTCTCGCCGGATAATCGTGCGGGCAAAAAAAGGCCGCTCCCGGTATATCTGAGAGCGGCATAAAGGGCGATCGATTCATCCGGCTGGCACAGAAATTTGCACCAGCCGGACAGATACTTCGTTTATTCCGGTCGCAAGCTTGCGACCGGGTTTCTTACGACAGCTGCTGGATACCAGCCAGTACCCAACCGCCTTGGCCTTCAACCGGCTTGGACATATTCCATACCTCGGCGAATGGCGCGGCGACAGCGTTGTCGTCTTCCTTGATCATGCCGCTGAACTTCACGCTGGCGAGATGATCGTTACCGACCGTCTCGACGCCCAGCAATTCAGCATCAAGCGACACCACATCCGTATTGTTGGCGGACGCGCCACGCTCATGCAATTGCATCTTCATCTCTGCAAACATTTCCGGCGTCGTGAATTCACGAATGTCGTTAGTGTTCGAACTATCCCAAGCGGTTTGCAAGCGGATGAAGTAGGTCTTCGAATTGCGCAGGAAACCTGCCGTATCGAAGTCCGCCGGCACACCCCAGGGGGCGCTCACCGTGTTCGCTGCATCGCTACCCGAGGCGTAAGCCGGTGCATTGAACGCGGCCGGCTGTACCGGTTCAATACGTGAACCGATTTCCGGAGTTGCGCCAGCACCTGCGTAGGCCGGCTGCATGCCGTTCTTCGCAAACGGTCCGTTGTTACCGTTCTTGCGACGCATAACCATGCGGTAGATGAACATCGCAGCAAGCGCGAACAGAGCCACCATCAGGATGGTGCTGATCATGCTGGCCATTGCGCCGCCGAGACCGAGGCTCGACAGCAGCGCGCCGAGGCCGAGACCGAGCAATGCGCCGCCAAGCAGGCCTTTCCACATGCTTGGCTTAGCTGCAGCCGCTGCCGCGCCCGCCGCAGGTGCCGCCTGTTTTGCCGCTGCCTGATTCTGCATAGGCTGCTGTGCCGGCGCCTGGCGATTAACGCTCTGCGACTGTTTGCCCATCGAACCGCCGCTGCCCATACGCTTGGCCTGCGCTTCGGTAACTACGACTGACAGCGCGCTTACCGCAACCATCATGGTGACTAAAAATTTCTTCACGTTTCCTCCTGAGTTTAATTGTGTGTCGGCCAGTGCCTGCCGACCCATTTACAACAGCGTGATAATAGGCGCTTTCCGTTATTTGAAAAAGCGAAGTTATACGAACAATTTGTTCTAAAAAACGGGATAGTTCGAAACGCCGGGCGTCAGGTTAAGACCGACGCGATGCGCAGAACTTGCACCCGTAAACCGTGTCGAATAATTAATGTTGCCGATTAATCATGTTTTGTATCCTCACGGCAAACCGACTATAGACACAGTGACTGCTTACTACTCAAAGGAACAATTATGTCGCGCGCTATGTGGAAGGGGGCGATCAGTTTCGGGTTGCTGCACGCGCCGGTCTCGCTACATCCGGCCTCGAAACAGGATGAGATCGATTTTGACTGGCTGCAGCGTAACACGTTGAAGCCGGTCGGCTACAAGCGTGTGGTAAAGGACACCGGCAAGGAAATCGACAAGGGAGACATTATCAAGGGCGTCAAGTATCAGGACCAATACGTGGTGCTGTCCGATGACGAGATCAAGTCGGCCAACGTCAAGGCGACGCACACGATCGACATCGTCTCGTTCACTCCCGCCGAGCAGCTCAATTTTCTTTTCTTCGAATCGCCGTACTACCTGGCCCCGACCAAGGGCGGCGAAAAGGTATATGCGTTGCTGCGGGAAGCGCTTCTGAAGACACGCAAAATCGCTGTCGCGCTGGTTGTCCTGCACAACAAGCAGCACCTCGCAGCGCTCATCCCCACCCCTGCGGCCATCGTCCTCAACACCTTGCGCTGGGCGACCGAGGTAAAGGACACGGAAGACCTCGATCTGCCGGCGGAAGGCTTGAAGGCCGCCGCCATCAAACCGAAGGAACTGGAAATGGCGACGAAGCTGATCGACAGCATGTCTGAGGAATGGGACCCGGCGCAATTCAAGGACACCTTCCGCGACGATGTCATGGCGCTGGTGAAGAAGAAGTTCGACGAAGGTCTGGCGGAAGAGATTACCGAGGTGAAGCTGGAAGCGCCGGAGAAAGAGGATGACGAAACGGATTTGACTGAATTGCTGAAACGGAGTCTGGCGGGTTCTGCGCCGCGTACTACGAGCAAAAGTCCGGCGAGTGGCAGGCCGCCGCCGGCGGCAAGAAAGTCGGCGGCGCGCAGTCGGACTGCGAAAGCAGCGCATTGAGGTAGGGAGTTAAACCCCTCCCCTTGAAGGGGCAGGAGCAAAAGCGCAGCGGCACATTTGTACGTGATCCCAGCTTACAGGTATAACGATCCACCGGAGACACCATGCCCAACAAACTATCCGTCTACCACGCCAAGCGAAACTTCAGCGTCACGCCCGAACCGAAAGGCGAAACCACTGCGCCCGACGAGCACCTGCGTTTCGTCGTTCAAAAGCACGACGCCCGCAATCTCCACTATGACTTCCGCCTCGAAATCGACGGCACGCTGAAAAGCTGGGCCGTACCGAAAGGCCCGAGCCTCGACCCCGCCGAAAAAAGGCTCGCCGTCCACGTCGAAGACCACCCGGTCGACTACATGCACTTCGAAGGCGACATCCCCGAGCACCAGTACGGCGCAGGACATGTCGATGTCTGGGACACCGGCTATTGGGAACCGCAAGGCGACCCATCCGCCGCGTACGAGTCCGGAAAACTGAAATTCCACCTCGACGGCGAAAAGCTGCAAGGCGGTTGGGCCCTCGTCAAGACCCGGCTGCCCGGGAGCGGAGGCAAAGAACAATGGCTGTTGATCAAAGAGAAGGACGAATACGCGCGTCCGCATAAGGAATTCGACATTACCGAAGAAATGCCGGACAGCGTGCTTTCAAAGAAGCCCAGGAAAGCAGCCAAATCGGCGGCCAAAGTGAAAGCCCCTGCCAAAGCCCGCTCCCCCAAAAAGACAACGCGAGACTCCTTCGACCCCGCCGGAGTCGAAGGCGCAAAAAAAGCACCACTACCCGAAGCCCTTACTCCCCAACTCGCCACCCTGGTCGACACCATTCCCGAAACCGGAAACTGGCTATACGAACTCAAGTTCGACGGCTACCGCCTGCTGGCCCGGATCGACAAAGGCCGCGTAACGCTACTCACGCGCGACAACAACGACTGGACCGATCGGCTCCCTGCGCAGGCCGCAGCAATCGAATCCCTCGGGCTCAAGAATGGATGGCTCGACGGTGAAATCGTAATGCTCGACAAGCACGGAGCCCCATCGTTCCAGCTACTGCAGAACGCCTTCCGCGACAAAAGCACCGAGTCCATCAAGTTCTTCCTCTTTGATCTTCCCCACCTGAACGGTTATGACTTGCGCAAGGCGCCCCTGATCGAACGGCGCGAGCTGCTTGGGCGACTGCTGGAAGATGTCGCCGACCCGCTGCGTTTCAGCCCGTCGCTCAATGAGCCGCCGCGAAAACTGCTCGACAGCGCATGCGCAATGGCGATGGAAGGCATCATCGGCAAACGCGGCGAATCCCCGTACACCGAAAAGCGCAGCCCTGACTGGATCAAGCTGAAATGCCGACAGCGCCAGGAGTTCGTCATCGGCGGCTATACCGAACCGCAGGGCTCGCGACAATTCTTCGGCGCCCTGTTGCTGGGCGTATATGACGACGACGGCAAGCTGCATTACGCGGGCAAGGTCGGCACCGGTTTCGACAGCAAGCTATTGAGTTCCATCTACAAGCAAATGAAGTCGCTCGAAAAGGACAAGCTCCCGTTCGCGGAAAAACCGGGTGGCATCAGGCTCGCACAAACCCATGGACTCAAGCCGCAACTGGTCGCCGAGATTTCGTTCGCCGAATGGACCGCTGACGGACTGCTGCGTCAAGCCGTGTTCCACGGAATACGGCTCGATAAACCTGCGTCGGAGATCCGGCGAGAAAAAGCCGTCCATGCGCCTGACAACGGCAAAAAGCAAACGGCCAAGAGTAATCCCAACGACGTAATGAGCGATACGATCCACGTCGTGAAGATTACGCATCCGGATCGCGTGATCGATCCGGAAAGCGGGCTAACCAAGCTCGACCTCGCGCACTACTACGCGCAGGTGGCGCCCCATATCCTCCCGTTCCTGAAGAATCGTCCTGTATATTTACTGCGCGCACCGGAAGGCATCACTGGCGAAAAGTTTTTCCAGAAGCACAGCAATCGCATGCATATCCCCGGCATCGGCACGCTCGACCCCTCGGTCGATCCCGACCATGCGCCTCTGATGGTCATCAATACAGCCGAGGCATTGATCGGCGCAGCGCAGATGGGAACCATCGAACTGCACACATGCAGCGCGACCGCCGACATGATCGACCGGCCTGACTGCATGGTGTTCGACCTCGACCCCGATCCCGACCTCTCATGGAAGGCCGTCGCAGAAGGCGCGCAACTCACCAAGGTGATTCTCGACGAACTCGGCCTGAAGAGTTTTCTGAAAACCAGCGGGGGCAAAGGCTTGCATCTGGTGGTACCGCTGGCGCGGCGCCATACGTGGGACGAGGTCAGCGACTTTTCACAAGCAGTCGCCCAACATCTCGCGCGGACGCTGCCCAAGCATTTCAGCGCCAGGATGGGCGAGAAAAACCGTGTCGGCAAAATCTTTGTAGACTATCTCCGCAACAAGCGACAGGCGAGCACAGTCGCCACCTATTCGGCACGGGCAAGGCCCGGGCTGGCGGTTGCCACGCCGATTGCGTGGGAGGAACTGAAGGACGTGAACAGTTCCGCGATGTGGACGATTGCATCGCTGCCCGGCCGCCTCGCGAAGCTCAAGAAGGATCCCTGGGCCGACTATTTCAAGACGAGGCAGACGCTGACGGCGGCGATGAAGAAGAAGCTCGGAATGACTGGAAAGTGAACAAGACCACCCTGTCGAAAGGACGATACATGAACCCTGTACTTTTATCGATGCGCTTCCCCTCAGAGCACAAACGCCTCCCGTGGAAAACCAGACTCCGGCTATATGCATTCACGCTGGCGCCGTCCAAACACTGACCCACGAAAGATTCGCATGACCTCTGTTGATCATCTCAGACGAACGCTCGGCCTGCTGACTATCGCCCTGGCATTTACCCCCGTCCATGCCCAAACCAAAATCCGCCCCGAAGTCGTAGCCAAAGGCCTCGACCACCCTTGGGGCCTGGCCTTCATCGACAACGGCCGCATGCTCGTTACAGAGCGTTCAGGCGCGATGAGGGTCGTGCAGCCCGATGGCAAACTCAGCGAGCCGCTCCAGGGTCTTCCAAAAATTGACGTCGGCGGCCAGGGCGGCCTGCTGGATGTGATCACCGACAGTGGCTACGCAACAAATCGCACCATCTATTTTTGCTACTCGGAGCCAGGCAAATCCGGCAACTCCACGGCACTCGCCTCAGCGCGTTTGTCCACCGATTCAAAACGGCTGGAGCAAGTGAAGGTCTTGTTCAGCCAGCGACCGAAGTTCGAAAGCAATGCGCACTTCGGCTGCCGCATCGTCGAAAACAAGGACGGCACTTTATTCCTGACCTTGGGCGATCGCTTCAGCCGCATGCAAGATGCGCAGACGCTCGACAACCATCACGGCAAAGTGGTGCGCGTACGCAAAGACGGCTCTGTGCCACCCGATAATCCGTTCGTCAACAAGAGTGGCGCGCTGCCCGAAATATGGAGCTACGGTCACCGCAACTCGCAGGGCGCCACCCTCGGACCGGACGGAAAATTGTGGACACATGAGCATGGGGCACAGGGCGGCGATGAAATCAACCGCCCCGAAGCCGGCAAGAATTACGGCTGGCCAATCGTCAGTTATGGCGTGCATTACGGCGGCCGCCCGGTGGGCGACGGCACACCGACCAAACCCGGCATGGAGCCCCCCGTGCATTATTGGACACCTTCCATCGCACCTTCCGGCATGGCCTTCCTGCGCAGCGACCGCTATGGCAAAGACTGGCAAGGCAATTTGTTCGTCGGCGCACTCAAGTTCAAATACCTCGCTCGCCTCGAACTGAAGGACGGGAAAGTCGTGCGTGAAGAGAAATTGCTGCAGGATGTGGATCAACGCATACGCGATGTACGCGAAGGACCGGATGGGTTGCTTTACGTGTTGACGGATGAAAGCAAAGGGCAGGTTATCCGATTGGCGCCGACCCCGTAGGTTGGGTTGACGAAGGAAACCCAACATACTGCATCTCGCTCGGGGATAAACCCTCTTGCGGGCGATGGGGCGATGATGCGTTGGGATTGCATCCCAACCTACATTCCCGCCTCAAAAACGGGTCTCACCCCACCACCACCGCAACCCCCGCCAACACCCCGCAAGCCACCCCCGCACTCATCAACGCAAACGCCCAATTCCGCCCAATACTAATCTCATACAACCCGACCCCCGCATACCGGCTAGCCATCAGCGTCAACACCGAGAACGGCGTAAGACTCGCCGTCAAACCCCACCCGGTAAGTATCGCCGCAAAATGCACGATCGGCGGCAGCCCCAGCACCGGCGGCGTAAAAGTCGTCCCCAGAAAAACCGCCGTCAGCATAGGGTGAATCCCCACCAGCGAAATCCCCATGATCACCAGCATGAGGAATGCCACGCCCAACAGTGGCACCCCATGGAGTAGCCCGCCGACATGCTGAACCCATTGCGCGGGAAATGCGTCCGCCATGATGCTGCCTGCACAGCCCGCCGCCATAAACAGAATCGCTTCACTGGCAAGCTTCGGAAACAGCTGCGCACCTTCCCACACCCCGCGTAAACCTTCAACAACGCGCCGACCGGACCTGCCCATTGCCACACTCAGCACCAGTGCCGCGATCGGACCAAGCATCACGATCGAAGCGGTAATGCCGATGTTCAGTGACGCGCTTGCCGCGAGTACTGTCCCGAGAAACCCCAGCATTACCGCAAACACCGGAATCGCCGCTGCTGCCATCCCCTTCTGCACAGTCACATCCACCGCCGGTACCGGCATAGACGCACCACCCGGATGGTTCAACAGCACACCGACCAACACCGTTACCTGAGCCAGCAAAAGCCCGACCGGAAATACTTCAATCCAGTGCAGCGTTGGATAAAGCGCCAGCATAATCGCCATGTTCCCAAACACCGGGCTCCAGAAACCTGCCGCGGAAAAGCCGCGTGTCACAGCAACCACTGCCGCGGTCCTGCTCTCGCTTTTTCCTTCGTCGGCAGGCGCAGCCATGACCAGCATGATATTCAGCCCCGCCATCCCCAGCATCGCAGAAAACAACTGGCTCACCGCAGTGAACGACAAATAGCGCTTGCCCGGCGGCAGCCCGCGCAGGTTGGTTCCGACCGCGTGCACGTGAGGACTGCTTAGCCCGCATCGCGCCAGGAGCATCACGCTCGCCAACAGCGCGATTAGCAAGCCGGAGACAAAGATCCCGCGCTGCACCGCCGCCACCGGCGACTTGGCGAACGGCAGCAACACGAAGCTTGCAAGGAACAGGGTCAACGCGGTATTGCGCAGCTTGACGGCAATATTGCGGTACTCGACCACGATCAGCACCCCCGACGCCAACATCAGCGCGATGAACAATGAGTCGGGACCTCCAAACGCGCGCCATAGGGCAATCGCCATCACGGCGACCACGGAACCGATCGCCAATGCGCGCGCGGCGCCTTTCGAGGGGTATTTAGATAGCATACTGATAGGTGATGCGCCACGCGGGCGCAAGATGGGCGACCGTTTATTTACGGCGTGAAAGATTGTGATATGAAGGCTCGAGATTGTAGCCGATATCAATATCTTCACGACGCGCACTCGATTTGCGCTCGGTCACCTTCAATCGATACAAACGCGCAATTAACGCTGAACCAGTTTCATCCGGCCATCTCTAACCTTGTTGAAAATATAAAACTTCAGGAGCCAGAACCGATGATCCAGGAAATTGACGCAGTTAAATTATTAATCAGCCAGCATCGCTCGATGGAGGAAATGCTCGGGAAGGTTATGAAGGAAACCGGCGAAGAAAAACGAAAATCCCTCTTTGCCGAAGCCGGCGATCAACTGACCGTGCACATCAAATCGGAAGAGGACATCTTCTACCCTGCCGTGAAGGCCGCCCGCACGGAAGACATCCTGCTCGAGTCGCTGGAAGAACATCTATCCCTCAAACGCCTGCTGGCCGATCTGCTCGCACTCGACCCATCCGAAAAAGCATTCGAGCCCAAGTTCAAGGTATTAAAAGAGCAGACCGAGCATCACCACAAGGAAGAAGAAGAACATCTTTTCCCCAAAGTGAACAAGCTGCTGGACCAGCCCAGGCGTGAAGAACTGGGCAAGCAGATGCTGAAGATGCAAATGGCCATGAAAAAGCAAGGCGAACCGCGCGAGGGCGTCGTCAACGAGACTGCCTCCGCAGCTCCACTTGAGTAGAGGTGCCGTATGAAGAATGTCCCTACCATACTGATTGCGGGTCTGCTAAGCGTGTCTGCCGCCGCATGGGGGCAGTCACGCGTGGAAAAAGCTCCCGACGCCATCACGAAAATGCCGGAACCCGATATGCGCAGTCATCCCGATTCCTCGGCGAAGTCGCCCGACCCGGGACTAAGCAACCTTCCCGACGCCTCCGGTTCCTCCGGCACATCGGGTGACTCGGTAACCAACACCGGCATCGTCAAGGTCCCGCCCTCAACCGGCACCGAAAACGTCGTGACACCCCCGAAAGACATCGATCCAGGGATCACTGAGCCTACCGATGACATCGACAGGAAAAACCGGCAAAGGTCGGAAAAGAGGGAGCTCAAGTAGGTAAACCAGCCAAGTAGCAACCAGCAGGACGCCTCTCGCGTCGCCCGGTCAACTTCTTCCCCCTGCAACGGGGAAGGCGGGCACTACTACCCCACGTAATCACCCGCCACCAACACGCTGCACCGCACCCGATCCACCAGCAGTGCATCCACCGAGCCTTTCCACCACCGCATCGCGAACGGCTTGTGCCGCGTATGACCGAGGATCACCAGGTCGATCTTGAACTTCTCCACCATATCCGTAATGACATCGACGGGCTCTCCCGACTCCAGGTGCGTGATGACATTCAGCCCGGCCTCCGTCAGCATATTACGGCCGGACTCGAGCACTTGCAGCATGGTTCTCTTTTCAGCGATCTGCTCTTCTTCCGTCGGCAATACCGCTGCGGAAAATTCTCCAAGCAGCACAATCGGTGAAGGAGTAATAACCGCCAGCAAATGAATTTGTGCTTCAGGTCCGGGCACAATTTGAATACATTCATTCAAAGCGTGGCGGCTTTCCGGCGTGCCATTGTAGGCAACAAGGATCTTGCGATGCATGGGTGACTCCTCCTCTGGTATGACGGGTTTGGGGTAAATCCCTCTTCTCGGATACGGTTATTTTCCCGCATCATACAGCGGGTTCAACAAAAGTCACACTGCAATGCGGCAGACTCATGGCGGGGCCTCGCGCTGGTCTCCTTCCCCCTGCAAGAGGGAAGGCCGGGATGGGGGTGCA
>JAQGMD010000046.1 GCA_028292565.1 Burkholderia sp.
GCCCTCTCCCCCACCAGGCATACCGTTAGAGCTTGCGGCGACATATCGCTCATGCCGCTCAACTCAGGGAGATATCCAATGAATGCGAACCAGGCCCTTTGGGAAAAAGGCGACTTCACGCGTATAGCCTCGACAATGCGTCAAAGCGGGGAAAAGCTTGTGGCTGCCCTGGGGATACAGCCAGGCATGACAGTCCTCGACCTCGGATGTGGCGACGGAACCACAGCCATTCCGGCGGCGAAGCTGGGCGCCAATGTCCTTGGCATCGATATTGCCCGCAATCTGGTCGAAGCCGGCAATCGCCGGGCAGCGGCGGAGCACCTCACCAACATACGTTTCCAGGAAGGCGACGCCAGCAATCTCGCGGGTATCAAGGATCACAGCTTTGATCTGGTCGTCAGCGTCTTCGGCGCCATGTTTGCGCCCCAGCCATTCAACGTTGCCGCGGAAATGGTCCGCGTCACCAAACGCGGCGGCCGGATCGTCATGGGCAACTGGATACCCAACGACTCCACCCTTGTGGCGCAAATCCTGAAGACTAGCGCTGCCTATTCCCCTGCGCCAGCCGAAGGATTCATCAGCCCGATGACATGGGGCATGCACAACAATGTCCTCGAGAGATTTGCCGCCGCTGGCATTCCGGCTGAACAGGTTTCGTGCATTGCCGACACCTTCGTTTTCGAGTCCCCGAAGTCCCCGGCCGCATTTGTCGATGAGTTCCGGCAATATTACGGCCCGACCATGAACGCCTTTGATGCAGCGGACAAAAACGGGCGGGCCGAAGAGCTTCAAGAGGAACTGAAGGCGCTGTTCACTGCGCAAAACGTGAGCTCCATCGAGGGGACCACCACGGTGCCGGCCACCTACTTGCGGGTAAGCGTTTCAGTATAGATGCGGCCAAGCCGAACGATGGCGGGTTTGGTGATCGTTTTGGTGGGCGAGGCGACCACTGTGGGAGTCGCAAGCGGCAGTAAGATCGTGGTTCTGGCTTTCAGCGCTGGCTGCCGATGTGGAGGCTTTTGCGAAACTTTCGCGACGCGAAACTTGTCCCCAGGCCTTTGGGGGCGGAAGCCCTCGGGACGACAGCCGCTTCATACCGTGTATCCGCGACGGCTCGGGCCGGGCGGCATTGTCTGTTGTTCGCGGTTTGGCTAACAGCGTTGGCACAGGTGTGGCGGCATGCTAATCGCCCATGCATCGCGGGCGTGGTGAAACTGGTAGACACAAGGGCCTTAAAAGCCCTCGCCGCTAGGCGTACGGGTTCGACCCCCGTCGCCCGCACCAAAACTTTGAAGTGATGTGATGATCGAACGTATCGAGACCGGAATTGCGCCATCGTCGGCTCCCATCAGTGACGCTGTCCGGGCCGGCAAGCATGTGTGGCTGGTTGCGATTGCCGAAGATCCGATAAGCGGCGAAATCGTCGAGGGCGGCATCGAGGCGCAAGCGCGGCGCTGCATGCAGAATATCGAGATTGCGGTTCGGGTGGCCGGCGGGACGCTGGCAAACCTGGTGATGATGCAGATATTCCTCATCGACAGCGCCGATGCGCCGGGGATGAACCTGGTCTATCGCGAGTTCATCACCCAGCAGCCTTATCCGGTGCGTGCCACCGTGGTGGTCAAGGAATTGCTCGCCAAGGGCCTGCGGATCGAGATCGCCGCGCAGGCGGTATTGGACTGATGCTGCTCAAGCTGGAACTGCTGGAGCAGATCATGGCGGGCCAGGTCGACCTGGTGTTCCGGCGCTGGAGCCGGCCCAGTGTCAAGGGCGGTGGCACGCTCAAGACCAAGGTGGGCCTGCTGTCGATCGGAGCGATTACCGATATGGACCCCAATGATGTGACCGAGACCGATGCGCAGCGGGCTGGGTTCAGGGATGTCGCCGATTTTCGCAAATGGCTCGATACGATGAAGCCGGGACATTTGTTCCAGCGCATCGAGGTCGGGTACCTGGGCGACGCTGCCTAGAACGGCGTTGGCGCCACGAAGGTCATGAATTCATCGGTCGTTGGGTGGGTGAAGCCCAGTTCAGCCGCGTGCAGTTGCAGGCGATCGGCGGCGGCGAAGGCTTCCGGATCGGCATAAAACGCATCGCCCAGAATCACATGGCCGATAGACATCATGTGAACCCTGAGCTGATGGGTGCGGCCGGTGAGGGGATGGAGACGCACGCGGGTGGCATTGGCCTCGCGCTCCAGCACGGTCCATTCGGTCTGTGACGGTCGGCCGTTTTCATGATCGACGCGCTGGCGGGGCTTGTTTTCCCAGTCGGTCGCCAGCGGCAAATCGACGAGGCCAGTATCGGCTTCGATGATGCCGGCGACGCGGGCGATGTAGGATTTGGTGGTCTTGCGGTGTTCGAACTGGCTGCCAATGCGGCCATGCGCGCGCTTGTTCAGCGCCAGCACCAGAACGCCCGATGTATCCTTATCGAGCCGATGGCACATGCCGGCGGTCGGCCATTTCTGGCGGGCGCGATGCTCGACGCAGTCCCACAGCGACGGGTCCTTGCCGGGCACGCTCAGCAAGCCGCTCTGCTTGTCCACGACGAGGATATCGTCATCGACATGCAGCACGTTGAGGTACGGGTCGAGCGGGGGAAAATAATTGACGAGAGTGGGCATGGGACCAAGCATGGCCGCCGTTTATCAGAGCATGATCCATTTGACCAATAGCTCGCCGGCTTGAGGCAACACGGGAATGTCAGTGAGCTAACGGAACGGCGGAGGGCTTTGTCCGTTGTGTACGCAATACAAACTCAACAGGAGCTTATCATGCACAAAGATGAAGTTGACGGCGTCGGCAAGCAGATGAAGGGCGCCATGAAGGATGCCGCAGGCGGGTTGACCGGCAATGAAAAGCTGCAGGCTGAAGGCAAGCTCGACAAGGCCACTGGCAAGGTTCAGCAGAAGGTCGGCGAAGCCAAAGACGCAACGCGCGACGCACTGAAGAAATAATCCAAACACCGAATTTGAAAAGAGGCCGTCCGGTTGGGGCGGCCTTTTTGTTTGTCGGGTCAAATCCAGTGACGGTCTGGATTGTGACATACGAGGGCTCTAGGGTTCTCGCCAAAGCATGTTCGGATTTAGCGATGAGTTTTGCGTTCAAGGCGAAGAATCAGGTGCTGCGACAGGTGCGATCTATCGCTGCTGAGCAGGTAGACAAGGCCGTTGCCGAGGCCGGGGGACCACCTAAGGACTTCGACGCAACGGTCCATCAACTGCGACGGCGCTGCAAGAAGCTGCGCGGATTGTTGCGGATGGTGAAGCCGCATTTCAAGAACTTTGCGGCTGAGAACGCCGCCGTTCGTGACGCCGCCGACCTGCTCGGCGGAGTGCGGGACGCGCGGGTAATGGTCGAGACACTCGATGCGCTG
>JAQGMD010000066.1 GCA_028292565.1 Burkholderia sp.
CGCTGCTCGGCGGTGACGGCGACGTCGTGGCCGATATCTTCCGCACTCGCGTACTGCGCCGTGGCAAAGGCAGCGAAGTGTGGGGCTGGGGCACCGCGTACGGCAAAGCACCTAACCAGGGCGCAACGCTCCCTGTGAACGGAGGTAAGAAGTCATGATGCCCGTTATCCTGATTTCGGCCTCGGCCGCACTCCTTGCCGCCTGCGGAGAATTCGACCAGGCCAAGACCGCTGATCGCTATTTGCCCGATACCGCGCCATGGCAAGGCGCGAAAAATTCCTTTGTCGCCCAGGGCTGGAAGCCCGGTGAGAAAGCCACATGGGATGCACAGCTGCGTGCCCGCGCACAACACCAGAACGAGTACCTGAAGGCCAACTAGAGGGAATCCCGTAGGGGTGCGCCATGCGCACCCTACATCCGCACGCGAACGGCGTCAGGAGGACAGTTCATGAACAAACTTGCCAGTCTCGCATTCGGCTTGTTGCTGATTGCAGCGACAGCCCAGGGTCAGGTGAATGAAGCGAAGCCGCCGGTCGAGTCCGTCAACATCCTGACGCAGACCCAGGCTGAACGCAGCGCGGTCCAGCCCGGCAACCTGGCCCCCACCTGGCGCCTGATCAAGGAAGGCGGCGAACACTACTCAAGCTTGCCGGCGCTCGAGTCGGGCGTACTGATACAGCCCCAGCGGCAATTTCTCGGACAGCCGCGCGCGACCACTGCAGGCGAAGCATGGCGCCAGTATCGCAATGGACCACTGACGAAATACGGTGGAGCGCTCCTGCTCCTCGCGCTATTGGGCGTGGCGGCGGTGTTCTTGCTGCGTGGACCGATCAGGCTGAAAGGAGCGCGTACCGGCCGCACGATCGAACGCTTTACGCCGGTCGAACGAACGGTGCACTGGACCGTGGCAATCAGCTTTCTGGTACTGGCGCTGACGGGCATCGCCATGTTGTTTGGCAAATACGTGCTGCTGCCGGTCTTCGGGCACACCTTGTTCGGCTTGCTGGCGTATGTCTGCAAGACGATCCACAATTTTGCCGGTCCGGTGTTTACCGTATCGATCATCGTCTTCTTCATCCTCTACTTGAGGGACAACCTGCCCGCGGCGGCGGACATCAAATGGCTGGCGCGGCTGGGCGGTATGCGCGGAAACGGACACGCGAGTGCAGGGCGCTTCAATGCCGGCGAGAAGTTATGGTTCTGGGGCGGCCTGGTGGTGCTCGGACTGATCGTCAGCGCGTCCGGCTTTGTGCTCGACATGATCATGCCGGGCAATATGCAGCTCGCCAATGCGATACACATTGCCGGCGCCGTCCTGATGGCGTCGATGTCGATCGCGCACATCTATATCGGAACGGTCGGCATGGAAGGCGCATACGCAGCGATGCGAACCGGCTATGTGGACGACACCTGGGCCAGGGAACACCATGACCTTTGGTACGAGGACATCCGGAACGGCAAGGTGCCGCGGGTGAGATCGGAAGAAGGCAGGGTAAAGACAGGCGGCCCGGTCAAGATACCGTGAGTCGTCCCCGCCAAGGCGGGATTTCAATTCGTTGCCATGCGCACCGGAACTTCGGGTGCGCAGTGTGCATGGCGCATCCTGCGACTATTTCGTTTGCGTAAACATCCCTGCGTCCGGGATCCTGAACACTTCATGCAGGTCGACCAGTTGGTCCCTGTGCACCAGAGCTAGTTCGCGCAACAGTTTTTCACCTTTGGGCTTCAGGAACACCTCCACCGAGCGCTTGTCGTCGCGCCCAGGCCGGCGCTCGACCAGGCCGGCTTTTTCACAGCGCGAGGTCAGTGCGACCACACCGTGGTGATGCGATTGCAAGCGTTCGGCGAGCTCGGCGATCGTGGCCCATTCTCTTCCGGGAAAGCCCTTCACCTGCAACAACAGCAGGTATTGCAATACGGTGATTCCATGTTCCTGGCTCACTTCCTCGCTGAATCGCAGGAAGCGCCGGAGCTGATAACGGAAGTCCGCCAATACTTCGTAGTCCAGCTTGGTGAGGGGATCGGCAGGTAAGGATTTAGGCATTACGTTTGGAGAAAATGAATGGAATCAACGAGCGTGCATTGAGCGGGAGCGGGAGACATGCGAGGCCTCCACCGGCCATGGCCGTTATGAAATTTATCAGAGATTGCTCTATGCGCAAAGCAGCTTTAAGTGACTCAAATCGTGATGCGTGCGAGCTCAGCTCCGGTCGCGCGCGGAATCGCGGATGGTGGCGGCGAGCACGTCGAACGGGACTGGCTTGGTCAGGTGATGGTTGAACCCGGCAGCGAGTACACGGGCCCGGTCTTTTTCCTGGCCGAAGCCGGTAAGCGCCACAATGATGGCCTTATCCATCCCACGCATCTGGCGCAGTTGCGCAGCGACCGTGAACCCGCTCATGTCCGGCAGGCTGAGATCGAGCAAAACAACTTCGGGTTGAAAGCGAAGCGCCGTTTCGATGGCTCCCGCTCCGTTATAACTTTTCTGCACTTCGTGACCATGCATCTCAAGCAGTGAACACAAGGTGTCGGCGGCATCGACATTGTCGTCCACGACGAGAACGCGAAGGCTGCCGCTGCCGTTCTGTGCTCCGACCGGCTCCTGCAAGGGCGACGACTGGTCGGGCGAAATGATAGGCAGGCATATTTCAAATGTGCTTCCCTGGCCGGGGCCGGGACTGGCCGCCTTCACGGTTCCTCCATGAAGTTCAACCAGGGTTTTCACCAGCGCGAGGCCGATGCCCAGGCCGTCCTGCGCCCGGCCGGGAGCATGTTCCGCCTGCGAAAACAGGTTGAAAATGGAAAGCAACCGGTCCTGCGGAACCCCGATCCCATTGTCCAGCACTTTGATGACAACGTGGTCGTCAACTCGCTCTGCCACGAGCGCCAGTTCGCCGCCCGGTTCGGTAAACTTGGCCGCGTTATGCAGCAGGTTACAGACGATCTGTGAAAGCCGTATGTCGTCGGCGATGACCCACAACACCCGGTCAGGAAACCGCACCCTGAGCTTGTGCTGCCAGCGCTCGATCATCGGGCCGGCGGTTTCTATCGCTGCCTCGAGGACCGCCTTGAGCTCAATACGCTTCTTGCGAAGTGCGATCTTGCCCTGCGAGATCCGCGAAACGTCGAGCAGGTCGTCGACCAGCCGTACCATGTGATCGGTCTGCCTGATGATAGTCTGGCGTGCATGCTCCTGTTTATCCGGCACGGAGGGATCGAGATGACGAAGCAGGTCAACCGCGTTTCGGATCGGCGCAAGCGGATTGCGCAGTTCATGTGCAAGGACAGCCAGGAATTCATCCTTGCGGCGATCGACATCGCGCAATTCGCGCTCGACGCGTCCGAGGCGCAGCAGCGCCCTGACGTTCGCCACCAGTTCTTCCGGCTCAATCGGTTCAAACAGGTAATTATCCGCGCCATAATCGAGCGCTCGTATCTTGTCGGCGCTGGCGACGTAAGAGGCCGACGTCTGCAATACCAGGATCATGCGCGTAAGCGGGTCTTCCTTGAGCTTCCTGCAGACTTCCAGGCCATTGATGTCGGGCAGCTTGACGTCGAGCAGCACCAGGTCGGGATTCCCGGTTCTCGCCTGTTCCAGCGCTTCGGTGCCGTTTGCAGCTTCCATCACCCGGAAACCGGCGTGCGTCAGGATACGAACTTTGGCGTAGCGGGCCGCGTCAGTATCATCGACGATGAGCAGCAGGGAATTATTCAAATCAGGCGTCATAGGGACCTCGAGTGTTTGTTTTCATGTGGTCGGCCGCGCAGCCTCACTGGTCAATGCGCGCAGATTCGCAACCAGTTCGTCCCGAAACAATGGTTTTACACAGTATGCATCGGCGCCCAGGGCGAGGCCCTTGCGCCGGTCGTCGATTTCGGTGGCAACAATAACCGGGACCTGTCTGCGCTCGTCACTGTTTTTGAGCTGCGCCAACCAGCGCCACGTGTCTTCGCCGTGCAGGAAAATGTCGAGCACCACCGCCGCCGGCGTCTGCATCGACCACCTCTCTTCAGCTTCACGGATGCTCCTTGCCGGCACGGCGCGGAACTCTGTCCCACGCAGGAATTTTTCGTAAAGCAGCCTGGTTTGCGTGTCGTCTTCGATGACCAGCACAGGTATCCGATCGTCGGCGTCGGCAGGGGCAGCGTGGTCGCCGGCGCTCGCCGTGTCGTTGTTATCGCAGTGAACCGGAATGATCGCTGAAAACGTCGATCCCCGCCCGGGTTCGCTCTCAAGCTCGACCCGGCCGCCCAGCAGGCCGGCCAGTTTACGGCATAGCGGAAGGCCCAGGCCTGTACCCTTTACGCGTTGCTGCAAACGGCTTTCAACCTGGCTGAACTCTTCGAAAATGAGTTGTTGGTATTCCCGCGCGATGCCGACACCGGTATCGCTGACAGCAAACCGGATGGCGGCTTCTTCGGGCACATGCGTCGCCGTGATCCTTACTTCGCCTGCTTCAGTGAATTTCAGTGCGTTCGAAATGAAGTTGCGCAGTATTTGCGATACCTTCGCTTCGTCCGTGACCATGACGCACGCATCCTCGGGCTCTTCAAACACCAGCTTCACCGTTTCCGTCACCAGGAGCGGGCGCAGCATGCCGCGCAGCGCGCTGAACATATCGGTGACGGAAAACGCGACCGGGCGTACCTCGATCTTGCCTGCTTCGATCTTTGCTATATCGAGCAAATCGTTCACCAGGTCGAGCAACGTTTCCGCGCTTTTGACGATGAAGTTCACCTGTTTCGCCTGTTCTGCCGTCAGGTCGCCGTCGACCCGATCGAGCAGCAGTCTGGACAGTGCCCTGATCGAACTGAGGGGCGTGCGGAATTCATGACTCATATTCGACAGGAACCGCGTCTTCATTTCGTCGGCGCGGCGCAGGTGGTCCGCTTTCTCATCGAGTTCCGCGTACAGTGCGACAACGCCGCGATTCGTATCTTCCAGTTCGCGGGTGAGCTGGAGCAACTCATCCTGCCGGGCTTTGAGCTCTGCCAGCGTCGCCATGAGCTCCTTGTTCTGTTGCTGGACCTCGGAAAGCGTGACATCCGGTGATAGCGCGGCAAGCTGATTGCCCGCTTCTCCGGCCAGTGTCGGGGTTAACAATGGCGCGCCTGCGGGCAAAAGTTTTTTCAACGTAATGACGGTGCCGCGGCCCTTCCCGGAAATGATGTCGCATTGATCCATCAGCCGGCGGGCGCCGATCAGTCCCAGGCCCGTGCCGGTTGTTGACTGGTACCTGCCGGACAGGACCAGGTCCAGATTGGCAATGCCGGGCCCGTCATCTTCCACCCGGATTACGAGCACCTGCGGGGCGGTTTCTCCTTCGATCGAAAACCTGACCTTGCCGCCGGACGCATAGTTGTAGGCGTTACGCGCCAGCTCCGAGACGGCGGTGGCGATGCGAGCCTGGTCCTGGGCGGCAAATCCGCATAGCGCGGCAATTTGCCGCGCGCGCTGGCGCGATGCGACCACGTCGAGCTCGGTGTTGATCCCTGCAGTGAGAAGTCGCAATGTCATGGTCAGCCAGGTGCCTGTCGCGCCTCCCTGCACGGGAGGCAGTTACCATCAAAAATGCAGATCAATATTGCCGACACATGCAATATTACTCCCGGAAGCAAATCCGGATGATGCGCGCGCAATTTAATAAGGTTTCCATTTTGTGATTCTTACCGTGGTGCCTGTGCCAAGGGCAGTATCAAGCTCAAACTCGTCCGACAGGCGCTTCGCGCCGCTCAGGCCCAGTCCCAGGCCGCCGCCGGTGGTATAGCCGTCCTTCAGCGCCAGTTCGACATCGGCGATGCCGGGGCCATGATCGATGAAGGCCAGACGGAGCCCGCGGCGGCTGCCGTTGGACACCATCTCAATCCGGGATTCGCCGCCGCCGCCATATTTGAGCGTATTGCGCGCAAGTTCGCTGGCCGCGGTCACCATTTTGGTCTGGTCTACCAGGCCGAAACCGACAGATACCAGGCATTCGCGCACGACCTGGCGCAAGCGGACCACGTCTTCGTCCGATCGGAGCGGTACAACGATTGACTGCGCATCCTGTATCTTCAAAGCCCAGGCCTTTCACAGTATTAGATACGGTCCGGCGCCCTGGAGCATGCTGATTCCCCGTTCGACATTCAAGGCCGTCCGCACGCCTTCCAGGGTCAGGCCCAGTTCCACCAGGGTGATCGCGACTGCCGGCTGCATGCCGACAAGCACCGTCCGCGCGTCGAGGATTCTTGCCATCGCCGCCGTGTTGCTGATCATCCGGCCGATAAAGGAATCGACAATGTCGAGGGCGGAGATGTCGATCAGGACGCCGCTTGCGCGGTCCTTCACGATACGGGCCGTCAGGTCGTCCTGAAGCGTCATGGCGAGGCGGTCATGCATGTCGACCTGTATTGTCACCAGCAGAATCCGACCCATCTTCAGTATGGGAATACGGTCCATCAAAGCCTCGTCAGTTGATTTCTGAATACGTAATCTTCGCACCGGTGCGCTTCAATGCGATGACAAATGCATCGGCAAGGGTTGCCTTCGTAATCACGTCTTCGAGGTTGACGCCGAGGTGTACGATGGTCTGCGCGATCTGTGGCCGGATGCCGCTGATGATGCAATCGGCTCCCATCAGGCGTGCCGCGGCAACCGTCTTGAGCAGGTGTTGCGCCACCAGCGTATCCACTGTCGGCACACCTGTGATGTCGATGATGGCAATCGATGCTCCGGTGTCGATGATCTTCTGCAGCAGGCTTTCCATCACTACCTGGGTGCGGGCACTATCGAGCGTGCCGATCAGCGGCAGGGCGAGGACGTTTTGCCATAGCTGCACGACAGGCGTGGAAAGCTCCAGCAGTTCCTGCTGCTGATGCAGGATCACCTGTTCCCGGGTTCTCTGATACTCCTCAATCGTAAATAAGCCAAGTTTGTCGAATAACGAACTTATGTCGACGGTTTCTTCCGCCAGCGCGGCCGGATCATTGGCGAGATCATTGCGCATAAGCGTAAACAAAGGCTCTTTCAGCGCGAACACAAAAGTGGCGGTCTCGATGGGCGAAAAGCCCTGGCGAGCCCGGGATTGCGAGATCTCGGCAAGCAGGTGCCTGACTTCATCCCATGCCCCGGATTGAATGTCGTAGCTCTGTCCTTTTTCGACCGTCCTGGCCAGCATCGGGATGAACCGCGACGCCTGTTGGCGGATGTCGGTTTCGACCACTTTATCGCGGCTGGTCATGCGGATCAAAACCCGTTCCAGCCAGCCATGCAACAAACCCTCCTGGTGTTTCGCGAGTATCCTGGCCAGATGACCGGTCGATGCTTTGCTCATTTAAGCTCCGTTAAAGGGACGGTGGTCGGAACGAAATTCCCGGGTTCAGTGTGCATAGTAGGCGCCATGCTGTTGCAGGCGCCATCCCATAAATATGGTATGACAGTGCATGCAGCTTGCGCAGGCCCTTCACCGTTATTGAAATCGAGCAATAAATGCCCGCGAAGATCGCCAGTTGGTATGCAATCGCGGTAAACCTTCAGTTGTTTGCGGACTATACTGAGTGACGGGAAACGTCTGAAAGCGCTTGCGCGATAGCAAGCCGGTTGAATCTGCACCGCAATCCATCTCTGGATCCTCACATAAGGAGCGGGTGACATGACGGCGATTGTGCGTATCGATGATGAAGTCATTGGCACTGACGATTTCATCAGGACATTGAAGCTCACCGGGCAGTTCGAAGGGCTCATTGAACAGATCGTCAGGGATAAAGTGACCGTTCGCGCGGCGAAGAAGCAAGGCGTCGCCGTCTCAGCCGAAGATATCCAGGAACGGGCCAATCAATTCCGGCGTGTGCAGGGTTTGCATCGCGCGACCGACATGAACCACTACCTCGACACCCTCCGGGTCAGCCTGGACGAATTTGAAACGTTCATCACCGAGAGCCTGTACCAGGAAAAGATGATGGCGATCGTCTGCAGCGACAAAGCGGTTGAAGGCTACTTCAAAATGAACTCGCCCAGGTTTGACAGCATCGAGGTCAGCCACATTGTGGTGGAAAAAGAGGGCATGGCGAAGGAAATGATTTCCCACCTCAGGGATGATCCTGACAGCTTTGCCGAGATGGCCCGTGAGCATTCCGTCGCCGACACGAAGGAGCAGGGCGGACTGATCGGCAAGGTGCTGCGCGGTTCCCTCAAGAGCGACGTCGAGGCCAAGGTGTTCAATGCCGCGGTCGGCGATGTACTCGGGCCGTTTCCGTCCCCCGACCGCTCGTTCTTCGAGATCTTTGCGGTGAACGCCAAACACCCGGCGAAACTGGATGAGGACGCCGCGACCGAGGTGCGGCGCCTGCTTCGCGAAGAATGGCTCGCGGCGCGGGCACAGGAACACATCATCGAAGCCCGATAGCGCACACACCATTGAACATATGGACGCCCCGCCCAAGCAGGCATCCCTCAGCGACTTTCTCGCGAGTGTCGAGATACTCTCTCCGTTCTCGCGAGAGGA
>JAQGMD010000072.1 GCA_028292565.1 Burkholderia sp.
AAGCGCAGGGTCGCGATCGAGTAGCTCCATTGCCTTGCGCAGCGCAAGCGGATCATTTGGCGGCACTACCATGCCCGTCACGCCATCGATATTGACATAGCTGCTGCCGGTGCCGATTTCCGACGAAATCAGCGGTTTGTTGTACATCGCGCCCTCGAGCAGGGTGACGCCAAAAGCTTCCGAGCGTAAATGCGACGGGAAGACGACCGCGCGGCTCAGCTTGAGCAACGCGACCTTATCCTCGTCCGAGACGGCGCCGAGGAACCGCACGTTCTTAAGGCCGAGCCGCAATGCCTGCTGTTTAAGATCGGCCTCTACCGGGCCCGCGCCGACTATCACCACCCGGCACGCTGTATTGGCGCAGGCCTCAAGCAGGATATGCAGTCCCTTGTAATAGCGCAGCACACCGACGAAGAAGAAAAACTGCTCGCCTACTTGTTCGCGCCAGTATTGCACGCGGGACGGCGTAGGCTGTGGATAGCTGGCTTCGTCCAGCCCGATGGGAATGACCGTGGACTTGTCGCGATAATCCTGCAGCAGCTCGCTGCTTTGCAAGTAGTTGGGCGAGGTCGGCACAATTGCCCGCAGGCTCGAAAAAAAACGTCGCATCAGGGGCCGGTAGAGCGGCATCAGGACACGCTGTCGCACCACGTCCGAGTGATACGTCAACACCGCAGGTTTCGCCTTGGCCACCATCAGGTGCAGCAGGTCGCCGAACGGCCACGGATAGTGATAGTGAATCAGGTCCGCCCTGCGCACCGCTTCCCGGAATACCGCGAACGAGCGGCAAGACATTGGCGTGGAAGCGATTTCAACGTGCGCCTGGGCACGTACGATTTCGGTGGGACCATCATGCAACAGCGGCACGGTATTCGCCTGCCGGCTCAGCGTGAAAATCCGGTTTGCCACGCTCATGGGTGCGGTGGCCGTGCTCAATTGCCTGATCACCTGCTCTACCCCGCCGAGGGAGTCGGGATAGTAGGTCTTGAAAACATGGAGCACGCGCGTCGATGACATGGAATCAGTGCCCGAGTACAGACCGATATACCGCGGCCGTTTCATCCAGGGTGCGGCTCCAGGTCAATTGCGCCGCGCGCGCACGCCCGGCGCCGATACAACGTTGCCGCAGCGCCTCGTCGCGCGCCAGGCGCAGCATGGCATCGCCCAGTTCCTTGATTGAATACGGGTCGATCTCCAGTGCGGCGCCTTGCGATACTTCCGGCAACGAGGTGGTATTCGATGTCACCACCGGAACACCCGACGCAAACGCTTCAACCACGGGGATGCCGAACCCTTCATGCAGCGAAGGAAATACAAACACGCCCGCGCCCGCGTACAGCTGCCTCAATGCATCCTCCCCCGCCACATAGTCCAGCCATATCACCGGCTCCCCCCGCTGCTGCGCGCCTTTAATCTGCACCAGCAGATCTTCACAGAGCCAGCCGGCACGACCGGCGATAACCAATTGCCTTTCTTTTCTCACGTCCGGCGGCAGAGCAAGGTACGCCTGCAGGATGCGTTCGATATTTTTCCGTGGCTGCAAGGTCCCGACAAACAGGAAGTACCCTGGCCGCAGGCCATGCCTGGCAAGCATGCGGGCGGTCTCTTCCGGCGCAGGCGCTTCGAACCAATGCGACGCGACGCCGCACGGCACCACGCTGATGCGCCGTTCGTCGACACCGAAACATTCGATCAGCTCCGTGACCGAAAAATGCGATAACGCGATCACGTGGTCCGCATTCCTCGTCGTTCTGCGCAACAGGGAATTCTTCAGTCGTCGCATGCCGCCTCCGTACCATTCCGGATACCGCATGGGCGACGCGTCATGCAGCGTTGCAACGACGGGGCAATCCATGCGTAAGATCCGATAATCGGTCGCGTGGAAAATATCAACCTCGACCCTGGTACGACATTGCGGGATCACGAGATCTCGCAAAAACGCGAGCTCCTGTGCCGCCGGCAACGCCCGTCCGACCGCCAGGCCGGCACTTCCGAACAAGGCCGGAAAAGACCATCCCTGTACATTGCATCCGTGAGACGACAGGCCTTTCAGCAGTACCGACGTATACGTGCCGATGCCGTCGACGCCCAGCCGTACGTAATCCGGTTCAAGCAGGTTGGTGGACAGGCCGAGAGTAATCATGCGTGGTACATCCAGGCCAGCGTTTGGCGCAAAGGGAATGTATTGATATGGCCGATGACGGCATCCAGTTTTCTTGTAGACCCGACCAATCGCTTCACTTCGTTGTAACGAGTAAGGACGGGATTGACCTTGACCTTGATTGTATAGCCGGCAATCTCCTCCATCATGGCGAGCACCTCGGTAAGTGAATAGGCGACGCCTGAACAGATATTGAAGGTTTCCCCAGCCGGGGCTTCTTCTATCAACCGGCGGTATGCCAGGGCCACCATCCGAACATCGGAAAATTCGCGCGCGACGTCGAGGTTGCCCAATTCGATCTCCGACCGGCGTTGTGCAAAATGGGCGACGATTTTCGGCACCAGGAAATGCGGTTCCTGGCCTACCCCGGTGTAATTGAACGGGCGCGTCACCACGATCGGAATGCGGTCGGCCCAGGTATGGACCATATGCTCCATTGCCAGTTTGCTGACCCCATAGTGGTTCAGCGGCTGAGGCAACTGCGATTCAATGATTTCTTCCGAAAAGGCATTGCCATAGATGTTGGCGCTGCTTGCCACGACTACGTTGCGTGGGTTGACCCGTGCATCCGCGAGTGCCTGCAGCAAGTTCAGCGTGCCGATCACATTAACCCGATAGAACGCCTCGGCATCGGCATGCTGGACAAATGTGATGGCGGCCAGATGCACAAGGTAGTCTGGCCGTATCCTCTCCATCACCCGCCGGCAGTTATCCAGAGAAGTAATGTCCAGGGTAACCTCGTGCGGACCTGCGCCCGCACCGACTATTCCGCCTATCACGCTAAAACCGGCTGCTTCAAGTTCGGCGCGCAGATACGTGCCGGTAAAGCCACGGGCTCCCGTCAGCAGTACACATCCACGCCTGGCCGCCTCGGCATTTTCAGAAGGAGAATCCATTCTGGTTTCTCCGGAGGTCAGCGTGCACCATCATCTCGCACAACTGCTCCAGCGTGGTTTTCGGCTTCCAGTCGAGCTTTTCGCGCGCCTTGGCCGGGTCGCCAATCAGCAAATCAACCTCCGCCGGCCGATAGAATTTCGGATTGACACGCACCAGCGTCTTCCCGGTCGACGCATCGACGCCGACCTCCTGCTCGCCCTTGCCGCGCCATTCAATCTGGAAGTCGGCCGCTTTGAATGCCATCTTCACAAAGTCGCGTACGGTCTCGGTGCGGTTTGTGGCGAGCACATAGGTATCCGGCTCTTTCGCTTGCAGCATAAGCCACATGCCTTCGACATATTCCTTCGCAAAGCCCCAATCCCGCTTGGCGTCCATGTTCCCCAGCTCGAGCAGATCGAGCTTGCCCAGACGGATTTTAGCCACCGTGTCGGTAATCTTGCGCGTGACGAATTCGCGTCCTCGCAACGGCGATTCATGATTGAACAGGATGCCGTTGCTCGCGAACATGTCGTACGACTCGCGGTAGTTGATGGTGATCCAGTGCGCGTACAGCTTCGCTACCCCATAAGGGCTGCGCGGATAGAAAGGTGTGTCTTCGGTCTGCGGAATCTGCTGTACCTTGCCATACATTTCCGAGGTGGAAGCCTGGTAGAAGCGGATCGACGTGTCGACGATGCGTATCGCTTCCAGCAAATTGAGCGCGCCCACGCCGGTAATTTCAGCTGTGGTCGCGGGCTGGTCGAATGACACGCCGACAAAGCTTTGCGCCGCCAGGTTGTAAACCTCGCGCGCGCCGGTCTTCTGCAGCAGGCGGATGCTCGAGCTCACGTCGGTAAGGTCATGCTCGACCAGCTCCAGGTTGGGATGCTTGTCGATACCGAGTTCTTCGATGCGCCAGAAATTGACGGAGCTGGTGCGGCGGTATGCGCCGTACACTTTATAACCCTTGCTTAATAGCAGTTCGGCCAGATAGGCGCCATCCTGGCCCGTGATTCCGGTGATTACCGCGCTCAATGGTTTATTCATTTTTCAGTTCTGTTTAACGTTTGTAAATAAGCCGGGATACAGGCATCCCTGGCCGATAAAAGCTTTCTCCGAAAAGCCGGGCATACGCAATGAAAAGATTCCTCTCACGGCAAGTGCGCATCTGACGCACCCGCCGCAAAACCTCTATACCACCCTGCCGTACACGTCCTCAAACCGGACGATATCGTCTTCACCCAGGTAGGGGCCGCACTGCACCTCGATCAGCGCCAGTTCAACGGCTGTGGGATTGGTGAGGCGATGCTTGTTCCCCGCCGGGATATATGTCGATTCGTTCGCCTGCAATTCAATGACTTGTTCACCGTTCACCACTTCGGCAGTGCCGGACACGATCACCCAGTGTTCGCTGCGCTTGTGGTGCATTTGCAAGGAAAGCGATGCACCGGGCTTGACCACTATGCGCTTGATCTTGAACCCGGGGCCTTCTTCCAGCACGGTGTACGAGCCCCACGGTCGCATCACGGTACGGTGTGTCTTGTGCGCTTCATGGCCGGCGGCTTTCAGGCGGCTCACCACCTGGCGCACTTCCTGGCTTTTCGATTTATCGGCAACCAGCAGCGCGTCAGGTGTATCGATGACAATCAGGTTTTCGGCGCCAATGACTGCAACCAGCCGGTTATTGGTCTCGATGTGGGTGTTGTGACTGTCGATCATGATGGTGTGGCAGTCGTTGCTGGAGTTGCCGTCGGCATCAGCAGTACTTGCTTCCGCTACCGCATTCCAGGCGCCTATATCGCTCCAGTCGAAATCGCCGGGAATAACGGCGATGTTCTTCGCTTTCTCCATCACCGCATAATCGATGGAAATGTTTTCCAGTTCGTTAAAGGTGGGCGGCAGCACCATCTTGTCGAGTTCAAGCGGCGTATTCTTCCAAACCGATTGCGCCGCCTCCAGCAGGGCCGGGTTGTAGGTTTCGAAGGCATCCAGGATGGAGCTTGCCTTGAAGCAGAACATGCCGCTGTTCCAGACGTAATTGCCCTGGGCCAGGTACCGTGCGGCGGTGACCGCATCGGGCTTTTCCACGAACCGCTGCACGAAATTCGCATTCTGGCTGACGTTGTTGCCCATCTCGATGTAGCCGAAGCCGGTTTCCGGCGCCCTCGGACGTACTCCGAAGAGCACCAGGAAGCCGTCTCTCGCAAGCGCTTCCGCATGTTGGACCGCGGTGTAAAAGGTTGGCGTATCCTTGATCAAGTGGTCTGCCGGCAGGACCAGCATGCAAGCATCCTCGTCCTGCTCCATCGCCCACAGCGCCGCCATTGCAATTGCGGGCGCGGTGTTGCGGCCGGTCGGCTCAAGCAGGTATCGCGGCTTGGTCTCCTGTTCAGCGAGCTCGTCGCGAGACAGGAAATAATAGTCGCGGTTGGTGACGATCAATGGTGCGGTGTTACCAGCGACCGCCAAAGCGCGCTCATGCGTTTGCTTCAGCAGGCTTTTGCCGCCGCCGATGCGCATGAAAGGCTTCGGGTGCGCCTCGCGTGATACTGGCCATAGCCGGGTTCCAGCGCCGCCGGAAAGAATGATGGGAATTAACATAGTGCGATCTCGCAGTTCCTAACCAGGTGAGGCATGGGATAATCGGGTAAAACTTTCTCCACTTGGCAGCGCCACTTCATTCCTGACACAAAGTCCTGAAGCTTTCCGGGCGCCACGCATTTGCAGCGTCGGATGTTTATGTGTCTTCATGATGTCAAGGGTCTTGCCGTCCGCTTTTACTTAATGTCGTTTGCGTCAAAACAGTCTGAGCGAAGCGATACCCCGCGATTTGACGTTGCGCAGTAAGAGGGCGCCACCAGTGCCACTCTTGCAACGGTCCTTGCTGAAGATCAAGTTTGTAGCCGCCTGGAATGCGCGGCGAGGGGTCGGCCATGTTATTTCTTCCGTTGCGTCGGAATAGCCGGCCGAATTTTTTGTGCGGGCGTCAGCGCATCGACCGCCGCAACTTTGCCTTTTTCATTTTTTCACGGCACATTTTGGTCATTGCAGATTTTTTATGTCGACTTACGCCATTGGCGACCTACAGGGATGCCACCCGAATCTCGTTGAACTCCTTGAACGAATTCATTCCGCAAGCACCAATCCGAAATTCATCTTTGTCGGCGACCTCGTCAATCGCGGCCCGAACTCGCTGGCGACGCTGAGACTGATCCGCTCACTGGGTAGTAACGCCCGCACGGTGTTGGGCAATCACGATTTGCATTTGCTGGCGGTCGCGCAAGGTATTCGAAAACCCGGCGCCTCCGACACAATCGACGACATCCTGGCCGCTCCGGATTGCGAAGAATTGCTCGACTGGCTGCGCATGCAGCCGTTGGCGCTGTTTGAGCAAGGACATTTGCTGGTGCATGCGGGCGTGTTGCCGCAATGGACAGCGGAGCAGACGCTCGAGCTTGCAAGTGAAGTGGAAACCGTGCTGCGCGGACCCGACTGGATCGACTTCCTGCGGCAGATGTACGGCAACCTGCCGGACAAATGGGATGAAGGGCTCGCAGGCATGGACCGCTTGCGTTGCATCGTGAATGCGTTGACCCGCATCCGTTATTGCACGGTCGACGGCAGGATGCAGCTGCTTCACGGCAAGGGGGTCGAAATGCCCCAGCCGGGATACATGCCCTGGTTTGACGTGCCGGGTCGCCGGACCGTGGAGGTGCCAATCGGGTTCGGACATTGGTCGACGCTGGGATTGACGGTGCGCCCCAACCTGATCGGCCTCGATACCGGTTGCCTGTGGGGCGGCAAACTTAGTGCGGTTTGCCTGGAAGACCGCTCAGTGATTCAGGTGCAGTGCCCGCAGTATCAGCGGCCGGGTGAGATCTGATCGGCGAATACGGCTTGCGAGATTGATTCATGTGCCGCGGCGGCGAGCTCCCGCCGGTGCGGCGTTCCCTCGACAGGAATAACCGGCAAAATCTCTATACACGCAGTGATCCCCTTCGCCTTCAGGATCCACAGCATGCTTTGCACAAACGTCGTCTCGCCGATAAATTCCACTGCCGGGTGGTGATTGCCTCGCGCATCGACATAGCGCAATGCATAGGGCTGTATCGGCACGCGCGCTTCGATCGCTGCTTCAAACAAGTTGGCATGGAAAGGCAGCACCGTTCCCTGCGCAGACGTGGTCCCTTCGGGGAAGAACGCCACATGCTCCCCTGCATGGAGGCTGGTCACGAGGCCTTCATAAATCCTGCGCACATCTCGCACCTTCCCGCGCGAAATGAAAACCGTGCCGGCCTTGTCGCATAACCAGCCGATCAGCGGCCAGTCGCGGATATCCGCTTTCGCCACGAAGCGGCAGGAATGCAGTGAATTGATCACGAAGATGTCCAGCCAGGACACATGGTTGGCGACGATCATCGCATGCGAAGCCGGCTGCCCATGCGCTGCAGGGTTGATTTCAACGCGGATGCCGCAGAGTGCTACGAGTTTCTTCGACCACCGGTGTATGCGCGCCTCGCGTCCCGCGCGATTCACCGCCGGAAAAACCAGCGCGCACGTCAGCAAGCCTTCAAAAAGATGCAGCACGACCCGCAACAGCCGGTACGCGATCATTCGCGCCCGGGTACCGCAGCGCGCTCGAAAGCGATATGCCCGGCGACTATCGTCGTCTTCACCTGCCCGGCCAGTTCGTAACCGAGGAAGGGCGTGTGCTTGCCCTGGCTGGCGAGCGCTTTCGCATCCACCTTCCAGCGCGTCTCGGGATCAAATATGCAGACGTCAGCGATGCTGCCGACCCCAAGCTGGCCGGACTTGAGACCAACGACCCGTGCCGCGTCCGAAGTAATTTTGCTGACCGCCTTGAACAATGGCTGCTGCGATTTCTGCACACATTCGTCAGCCCACTTCAGCGCCAGCGACAACAACAATTCCAGGCCGGTTGCACCCGGCGACGCTTCGCCGAACGGCAGCAGTTTTTCGTCGTCATCGACCGGGGTGTGATCGGAGCAGATCACATCGATGGTGCCGTCGATCAGCGCCTGCCTGATCGCATCGCGGTCGCGCTGCGCACGGAACGGCGGAGTGACACGCGCATTCGAATCGAAGAAGCCAATGTCGGCATCGATTAAATGAATATGGTGCGCGCCGACGTCGCAGGTGACCGGCAAACCTTCCTTCTTCGCCGCGCGTATCAGGTCCAGTCCGGCAGCCGATGAGATGCGGCACAAGTGCACTTGCGCGCCAGTGGAGCGCACCAGTTCGAAAATCGTATGCAGCGCAATTGTCTCCGCAATGACCGGCACCCCGGACAAGCCCAGGCGCGAGGCGACCGGGCCGCTGTGCGCGATGCCGCCGCGGCCAAGATGTGCATCCTGCGGACGCAGCCACACACTGTAGCCAAAGGTCTTGGCATACTGCATCGCGCGCATCAGCACGTTGGTGTCGAACACCGGCTGGTCGGCCTGGGAAAAGCCGACGCATCCGGCCTCGGTCAGTTCCGCCATCTCGGTCAATGCTTCCCCCTTGAGGCCGACAGTCAGCGCGCCGAGCGGATAGACATGCGCCTGGTTCAGTGTCCTGGCGCGGTGGGTCAGCATTTCGACCAGTCCCGGCTCGTCGAGCACCGGTTCGGTATCGGGGGGGCACACCAGGCTGGTGACGCCGCCCTGGATTGCCGCCTGCAATTCGGATTCGAGTGTGGCCTTGTATTCATAGCCCGGCTCGCGCAAGCGCGCACTGAGGTCGACCAGCCCGGGTATGACGATCAGGCCGGTTGCGTCGATGGTTTGATCGGCTTTGAAGCCGGCGGGCGCCTGGCCGGCGCCGGCGATTTTGCCATCGGCGATATACAGGTCTGACTGTGCGTCGATCTGATTGGCCGGGTCGATCAGGCGGCCGTTTTTAATATGGAGATTCATGTTTCCCTTGCTAATTCCCAGCCAGAATACTCATCACCGCCATCCGCACCGCAATACCGAAGGTCACTTGCGGCAGGATCACCGCCTGCGCGCCGTCGGCCACCGCCGAATCGATCTCGACGCCGCGATTCATCGGGCCCGGGTGCATGACGATCGCATCCGGCCTGGCCAGCGCGAGGCGCTCGGGCGTCAGGCCGTAGCTCTTGAAAAACTCCTGCGCCGACGGCAGCAGCGCGCCGCTCATCCGCTCATTCTGCAGGCGCAGCATGATGATGACATCGACGCCTTTCAATCCCTCGTTCATGTCGGTGAAAACGCGCACCCCCATCTGCTCGAGTCCGCTCGGCAGCAGCGTGCGCGGACCGATTGCGCGCACTTCCGGCACGCCCAGTGTGGTCAGCGCATGGATATCGGACCGTGCGACCCGGCTATGCATGATATCGCCGACCACCGCTACCGTCAGGTTGCTGAAGTCTTTCTTGTAATGGCGGATCGTGTACATGTCCAGCAAACCCTGGGTCGGATGCGCATGCCGGCCATCGCCGGCATTTACCACGTGCACATGCGACTGCCGCGTCTCGATCAGGTGCTTGGCGATCAGGTAGGGCGCGCCCGATTGCGAATGACGCACCACGAACATGTCGGCGTGCATGGCCGCGAGATTGTCGATCGTGTCGAGCAGCGATTCGCCCTTGCTGGCGCTCGATGCCGAAATATTCAGGTTGATCACGTCGGCCGACAGCCGCTTGGAAGCGATCTCGAAGGTGGTGCGCGTGCGCGTCGAGTTTTC
>JAQGMD010000076.1 GCA_028292565.1 Burkholderia sp.
CGCGAGACCGTCATCCACGGGTCTTTCCAGATGCAATACAGCATGGTCTGCGGACGTTGCTTCGGCATAGCACGCAGTGCCCCGTATTCCTGCTCAAAGGCGGCGCATAGCGCTTCGGCCTTATGTCCGGCGTTGAAGATTCCCCCGAGCAGGCGATACAACCCGACATTGTCGTGCGGCGTAATCGGATGCGTGACGACGACGTGAGGAATGAATTGCGCGAGCTGCTCGACTATGGGCTTCTCGTTCTCGTCGATGTTGACGATCAGGTGGGTCGGTGCCAGGTCGCGAATCGCCTCGATCTTCACGTCCTTGGTGCCGCCGACTTTCGGTATGGCTCGCACAGTATCGGCCGGATGAATGCAGAAGCCGGTGCGTCCGACCATCCATGAGGACAGGCCGAGCTCGCACAAGAGTTCGGTGAGCGACGGGACCAGCGACACGATCCGCGGCGGCGCCTGGTGCGGGTCAACCTGGGTATGTTCGCGGCCGATGGCGTCGATCAGTTTCATCTGGTTTTTTCCTGTCATCCGCTCATTAGCGGAACTGGCGAGGGTGACCTCGAAGAACAAAGTGATCCATCGGAAAACGCGCCGTCCGAAACAGAGATATCGATCGATTAACCGAATATAAGCCGACTAAACCTGTGTCTGGCGCGCCTTATGCGGCGCCCTTGCAAACGCAAAATCGTATAACCAATTCGGCAACATCCTCAGCAGCTTGGCCACCACACCCATTTGCCACGGGATCACAGTGTAACTCGTGCCTCTGTCGATCGCCGCCACCGCTTTCTCCGCGAACTTGTTCGCCGGCATCAGGAACGGCATCGGATAGGTATTGATCCGGGTCATCGGCGTATCGATGTAGCCCGGCGCAACGGTAACCACCTTGATGCCGCTGGATTTCAATTCGACCCGCAGTGATTCGCAATAGCTGATCACCGCCGCTTTCGAAGCGCTGTACGCGCCCGCTCCGGGCAAGCCGCGGATACCTGCCACGCTGCCGATGCCGACCAGGCGGCAGTCACGCTCGCCCGCCGCCGCTTGTTTTTTCATGATCGAGACGAAAGGGGAAAAGGTGGCGACCGTTGCTGTGACGTTGGTGGCGACGATGCGCTCGAACACCGCCAGGTCTTCCGCATGTTCCGTCAATGTGCCTTGCGAGATGCCGGCATTGGCGATCACCACATCGATACCGTTTGCCGCCTCGAGAAAATCGGCGGCCGCCTCTGACAGGGCGGCATGGTCGGTGACGTCGAGGGGATAGACGCGGTGCTTCTCCGGATTGGGAAAACCTGCAACCAGCTGTTCCAGCACGTCCTTGCGCCGCGCGACCAGGCCCAGCATCGCGCCCTGGTTTGCGTAGTGTTGGGCGAGTGCCGCGCCGATGCCGCTGGATGCGCCGGTGATGAAAATTCGTTTCATGGTGGCTTGTTTAGTATTTGTTGTGTGTTTGTTGTCTCGTTCTGGTGCGCATGGCGCACCCTACAGCTGTTCAATATTTGTTGTATTCCTTTGCATTCCTGTTGCATGCGGCGCGCGATCACCCAACAAAAAAGTCCGTCCTCTTTCGAGAGACGGACTTCAATGATAGTGGTACCGAGTAGTCTATTTACTCTTCTTTTCCGCCGCGGCCGGCGCCTTTTCTTTAATAGCGCGAGCCACCAGCGCATCCATCACCTGCAGCGTCCCTGTATGCAGCGCCTGCTCAGACTGGCCACGCATGCTGGTGCCGACGATCGAGGGCGCAGTCAGGAAGCGGCCATCAACGGCAATCATCGGGACACCGTCGATACCATAAGCGGTTTGCAGCTGAGCAGCGCGGCGAGCCTTTGCCTGTACGCCGAAAGAGTTATACACCTCCAGGAACTTGTCCTTGGGGACGCCCTGCTTCTCCATGAATGCGGTGATTGCCGCATCATTGTCCAACCGCTGACGGTCAACATGGATTGCGCTGAACACCTTCGTGTGCAGATCGTTCAGCCTGCCCATTGCTTCCAACGTGTAGTACAGCTTCTGTTCCGGCACGAACGAATCGCGGAAGGCGACCGGAACCCGTTTGAACACGATCTTGTCGCCCTGCTTTTTCACCCACTCCACCAGTGCCGGCTCCAAAGCGAAGCAGTGCGGGCAGGAATACCAGAAGAACTCCGTGATTTCCACCTTGTTGCCGGAATCGGTCTGCTGCACTTTGTCGAGCGTGCGGTAATCAACGCCGTTTTGCGGATTGGCGGGAGCAGCCCCCGCAGTAGCCGCCACCAGCGTCAGACTCAGGGCGGCCAGAAGATGTTGAACGAAACGCATAAAGCTCCTTATTTGTTCTCTATTGTTGACTATTTGGAGATCCGCACGACAGCGGCATCGACCCCATTATCCGACAATTTGCCGCGCACGTTGTTCATCGCATCCAGTTGCGAAAACGGGCCGACCCGCACACGATACAGCGTGCCGTTTTCGGACTGCCGTTCGGTGACGCGCGCTTCGACACCCATCAGCGCCAGCTTGGCGCGGGTGTTCTCGGCATCGGTCTGTTCGCGGAACGCGCCGGCCTGCAGGAAATAGCTCCACTTTTCTTCGGCGTTCTCGGCCGGGGCCGTCTTCGCATCGCTGACTTTGGCGTCAGGCTTTGCCGGCCGGTCGCCGGAGAAGAGCTTGATCGCGGCGACTTTCTCGTCGGTCTTCGGTGGCTCCGGTTTCTTTTCGGTTACCTGGTTGGGCGGCGGCGGAGCAACCTCCGGCGTTTTGGCGGCCTGCTTGGCCGCTTCTTTGGAAGCCGCGCGGTTGCCGTAAAGTCCCTTGTTAGGATCGAGGCTCTCGTTTGCGGTCGCTTCCGGCGACCGCTCGGTCCGCGCAAACTTGTTCGTAAACGGCACGGGTGTCTTGGTAATCACCAATGCCACTCCCAACGCAATGGCAAGGCCGACCAACAGGCCAATGATGATGCCGACAAAGGTGCCGCCGCTTTGCCGTTTGCTCTTGCCGCCCGACGAACGTGTGCTTTTTTTAGCCATACTCGATTACATCCTAGACGGCGCCGATACGCCTATCAGCGCCAAACCATTTCTTAATACCTGGCGTGTTGCACTCATTAACGCCAGCCGAGCCATTTTGGTGGACTCGTCGTCAACCAGCACACGCTCGGCGTTGTAATAACTGTGCAATTCGCCAGCCAGATCACGCAGGTAGAAAGCTACCTGATGCGGCCCGAGTTCGTCGAGCGCTTTCTGCAACATCTCCGGGTATTCGGCCAACTTGGCCAATAGTGTTGCTTCGCGCGGCGCGGTCAGCGGCGACAGGTCGACTGCGTTCAGCTTCGATTCATCGCCGTTCCACTGCGCCATCACCGAGCAGATCCGCGCATGCGCATACTGCACGTAATACACCGGGTTCTCATCGGACTGCGACAGCGCGAGATCGACATCGAACACGAATTCGGTATCGGCCTTGCGCGAGATGAGGAAGAAGCGCACCGCATCGCGGCCGCGTGTCAGGTCGCGTGCATTTTTTCCACCTTCGTCTTCAGCGGTCGCATCGCCCGCCGACCATTCGATCAGGTCGCGCACCGTGACGTACGAACCGGCGCGCTTGGAAATTTTAACTTCCTCGCCGTTCTTCATCACGGTAACCATCTTGTGCAGCACGTAGTCGGGATAACCCTCCGGGATACCCACGCCCGCCGCCTGCAGTCCGGCGCGCACGCGCGCGATGGTGCCGTGGTGGTCGCTGCCCTGCACGTTGATCACCTTGCCAAAACCGCGCTGCCATTTGGTGATGTGATATGCCACGTCCGGCACGAAGTAGGTAAAGGTGCCGTCCGACTTTT
>JAQGMD010000126.1 GCA_028292565.1 Burkholderia sp.
CCTGACCGGCCAGGTGCGTAACATCGCGGACGTGACCACCGCGGTCGCGAACGGCGACTTGTCCAAGAAGATCACGGTGGACGTGAAGGGCGAGATTCTCGAGCTGAAGAACACGATTAACGTCATGGTCGACCAGTTGTCCTCGTTCTCGTCCGAGGTGACCCGCGTCGCCCGTGAGGTCGGTACCGAAGGAAAGCTCGGCGGCCAGGCGCAGGTGAAGGGCGTGGCCGGCACCTGGAAGGACTTGACCGACTCGGTGAACTCGATGGCGGGCAACCTGACCGGCCAGGTGCGTAACATCGCCGACGTGACGACCGCGGTGGCGAACGGCGACTTGTCCAAGAAAATCACGGTGGACGTCAAGGGCGAAATCCTCGAGCTGAAGGACACCATCAACGTGATGGTGGATCAGCTCAGTTCGTTCGCATCGGAAGTGACGCGGGTGGCGCGCGAAGTCGGCACAGAAGGAAAACTCGGCGGCCAGGCGAATGTGCCCGGCGTTGCGGGTACCTGGAAAGACCTGACCGATTCGGTGAATTCGATGGCGGGCAACCTCACCGCGCAGGTGCGGAACATTGCGGAAGTGACCACCGCGGTGGCGAACGGCGATCTGTCCAAAAAAATCACGGTCGACGTGAAAGGCGAGATTTTCGAACTGAAAAACACCATCAACGTGATGGTGGATCAGTTGAATTCCTTTGCTTCCGAAGTCACCCGCGTGGCACGCGAGGTGGGTACCGAAGGAAAACTCGGCGGCCAGGCGCATGTGAGAGATGTCGGTGGCACCTGGAAGGACCTGACCGATAACGTGAACTTCATGGCGTTCAACCTGACCGGCCAGGTGCGGAACATTGCAGACGTCACTACGGCGGTCGCTCGCGGCGACCTCTCGAAAAAGATTACGGTCGACGTCAAGGGCGAAATTCTCGAATTGAAGAACACCATCAACGTGATGGTGGACCAGCTCAGTTCGTTCGCGTCCGAAGTGACTCGTGTGGCGCGTGAGGTAGGTACCGAAGGCAAATTGGGCGGACAGGCCAATGTGTCCGGGGTGGCGGGTACATGGAAAGACCTCACCGACTCGGTGAACTCGATGGCGGGCAACCTGACCGGTCAGGTGCGAAACATTGCAGAGGTGACCACCGCTGTCGCGAATGGCGACCTGTCAAAAAAAATCACGGTCGACGTCAAGGGCGAAATCCTCGAGTTGAAGAACACCATCAACGTGATGGTCGATCAGTTGCGTTCGTTCGCTTCGGAAGTAACCCGTGTGGCCCGCGAGGTAGGCACTGAAGGCCGGCTTGGTGGACAGGCCAATGTGCCGGGTGCGTCGGGCACCTGGAAGGACCTGACGGACAACGTGAACTTCATGGCGTCGAATCTCACCGGGCAGGTGCGGAATATCGCGGCGGTGACGACCGCCGTCGCGCGCGGGGATCTTTCGAAAAAAATCACGGTGGACGTCAAGGGCGAGATTCTTGAACTAAAGGACACCATCAACGTGATGGTGGACCAGCTCAGCTCGTTCGCTTCGGAAGTGACGCGGGTGGCGCGCGAGGTGGGTACCGAGGGCAAGCTGGGCGGGCAGGCGCAGGTGGAAGGCGCCGCCGGCACATGGAAAGATCTTACCGACAACGTGAACTTCATGGCGGCCAATCTGACAGCGCAGGTGCGCGGCATTGCGGGCGTTGTCAGCGCAGTGGCGAAAGGCGACCTGAAGAAGAAGCTGACCGTGGCGGCACGAGGTGAAATCGCGACGCTCGCCAACACCATCAACGAAATGACCGATACGCTCGCGGTGTTTGCCGACCAGGCAACCACCGTGGCCCGCGAGGTAGGCGTCGAAGGAAAACTCGGCGGCCAGGCAAGCGTGCCGGGCGCATCCGGAACATGGAAAGACTTGACGGAGAACGTCAACCAGTTGGCGGCCAACCTGACCAACCAGGTGCGTGCGATTGCGGAGGTGGCGACCGCCGTGACACGGGGCGACCTATCCCGTTCGATCCAGGTGGAAGCGCGCGGCGAAGTGTCCTACCTGAAGGACAACATCAATGAGATGATCCGCAACCTGAAAGAAACCACGCAGAAGAATGCGCAGCAGGACTGGTTGAAAACCAACCTTGCCCGCTTTACCCGCCTGCTGCAGGGTCAGCGCGATCTCGATGCGGTGTCGACACTTATCCTGTCGGAGCTCGCACCGCTGGTATCCGCACATCACGGCGTGTTCTATATGATGGACTCGGCCGAGGATGATTCGCTGCTGCGACTGGTTGCCACCTACGGCTATCGGTCCAGCAAGAACCTGCCGACCTCATTCCGCCCTGGCGAAGGCCTGGTTGGACAATGCGCGCTGGAGAAGCAACGGATCTGGCTTACCAATGTGCCCCGTGATTATGTGGTGGTTTCATCCGGGCTCGGCATGGCGCCGCCCACTAACATCGTGGTGCTGCCTATCCTGTTTGAACAACAGGTCAAGGCGGTCATCGAAATTGCGTCGTTCGACCGCTTTACTGAAACGCATCTGTCTTTCCTGGACCAGTTGATGGAATCCATCGGCGTGGTGCTCAATACGATAGAGGCTAACAGCCGTACCGAGAGCCTGCTGACGCAATCGCAGTCGCTGGCACAGGAACTGCAGCAGACCAACCTCGAACTGGCTGAAAAGGCGCGGCTGCTGTCCGATCAGAATATCGAGGTGGAACGCAAGAACCGCGAGGTGGAACAGGCCAAGCGCGCGCTGGAGGAGAAAGCCACGCAGCTGGCGCTGTCCTCCAAGTACAAGTCAGAGTTCCTTGCCAACATGTCGCATGAGCTGCGCACGCCGTTGAACAGCTTGCTGATTCTGGCCCAGCACTTGAGTGACAACCCGGATGGCAACCTGACGGACACCCAGATCGAATTCTCGAAGACGATTTATGGTTCAGGCAGCGACCTGCTGACCCTGATCAACGACATACTCGACCTGTCGAAGATCGAATCGGGTACCGTCACGCTCGAGCTGAGGGAATACCGGTTCCATGCAATGCGAGGTTATGTCGAGCGGACCTTCCGCCACATGGCGGAGGCAAAGCATATCGACTTCTCGGTGGAACTCGACGCGGATCTGCCGGTGTCGGTGAGGACGGATATCACGCGTTTGCAGCAGATACTGAAGAACCTGCTGTCGAACGCATTCAAGTTTACCGCCAAGGGCCAGGTAGAACTGCAAATCCGGCCGGTCGAGGCCGGCTGGAGCGCCGATCATGCGGGGCTTGCCGAGGCGGATGCGGTCCTGGCATTTTCAGTAAGCGACACCGGGGTGGGCATCGCGCCTGACAAGCTGCAGTTGATTTTTGAAGCGTTCCAGCAGGCCGACGGCAGTACCGCACGCAAGTATGGCGGCACCGGCCTGGGGCTATCGATCAGCCGCGAACTGGCGCGCCTGCTCAACGGAGAAATTCGCGTTGAAAGCGTGGTCGGTGTCGGAAGTACTTTCACCCTGTTCCTGCCTTATCAGCGCATGGATATCGTCAATGATGACGATCCGTATCCGCTGACTTCGCGCCAGGTCGAGGTTCGCGCAGACGCTGTGCATATGGTCGAGGCCAGTGATGACGCGCAGGACCGTGGCGGCGACGGGGATGCGATGACCGGGCGCGAAGACAACGCGGTGGTGCCTGCGGAACTGCCTCCCGATGACCGGGCTTTGGTCGCACCGGGCGATCCTGCGGTGTTGATCGTCGAGGACGACCAGGCGATCGCCAAGTCGATGCTGGACCAGGCGCGCGAGCGAAATTTCAAAGGCATCGTTACCCGCCAGCCGGACTCGGCGCTGCCGCTGACGCGAGACTATCTGCCTAGCGCGATCCTGCTCGATATCGACCAGCCCGAAACCGATGGCCTGGCGGTTCTTGACAGGCTGAAACGCGACCCTCGCACGCGGCACATCCCGGTGCACGTGCTGTCCGACCAGGAAGATCGCGAACGTGCGCTACGCCGGGGCGCGGCGTCGTATATGCAAAAACCGGTCAGCGCCACGCGCATGCAGGAAGAACTGACCAGGATCGAAAATTTCGTAACGACCGCAATCCGCAGCCTGCTGGTGATTGAGGACGATCCCTTGCAGCTGGAAACTATCGTCAACCTTATCCGCAGCGCCGATGTGCATATCGAAGTCGCGGTGACGGCGGAGGAAGCCATGGAGCAGATGCGCGAATCGCGGTTTGACTGCGTGGTGCTCGACCCTTCCGTGCCCGATATGGACGGCTGGGAGCTCCTCGATAAGATTGCCGGCGACGAACGCTTGCGCGAGGTGCCTGTCATCATTTATACGGCGATGCAGTCAAGTCCCGAGGTTACTGAAAAAATACGGCTGCTGGCTGAAACCATCGTGTTGAAGGACGCCAGTTCGCCGGAGCGACTGGTCGCGGCAACCGCCTTGTTCCTTCATCGCTCGCACGACAGTCTTCCCGAGTCGCAGCGGCGGATGGTGGACGAAGTTCAGGCTATCGATTCGGCTTTGGCCGGACGCAAGGTACTCATAGTCGATGACGACTTGCGCAACATCTTCGCGTTAAGCTCGGTGCTTGAGCGGCAACAGATGATGGTGCTGTATGCGGAGAATGGTCGGGACGGCATTGAGGTATTGCAGTCCGATTCATCTATCGAAATCGTGTTGATGGACATCATGATGCCGGAGATGGATGGCTACGACACCATGCGCGCGATCCGGAGCATTCCGAAGTTCAAGCAGTTGCCTATCATTACCCTGACGGCGAAGGCGATGAAGGGCGACCGTGACAAGTGCATTGCCGCGGGCGCTTCGGATTACGTGACCAAGCCGGTGGACGCTGCGCAGCTGCTTTCGCTGATGCGAGTATGGCTACATCGATGATGGCTGGAGCGCGCGAAGCGCGCCTCCCTCTGACGTATGTATGCAACCCTTGATGCAGATGACCTCAACGAGCGTGTAACTTCTAACGACTGGAGTTCTGGAGGAAGAATTGTCAGGCCGTGGAGTATACGGCCTGAGAAAGGCTGACGATGGAAGAAACGGAACTTAACGAACTACGTAAGGCAAGTACAGATGAATCACGCTGTGGCGAGCAGTAACGTGTCATTGAAGCCGGCATCCGGTTCGCGTGCGCTCGACGTGGCTGTGCGTCCCAAGACGGCATCGTCCACAAGTTCGAGACGATATCCCTTCGTGTAAGCGGCCCGGATGCGCACGCCCCGCTCCGCACTCAGGTTCAGTTTCTTCCGCAGCATGTAGACGTGCTGCTCGATAGTGCGATTAGCGATTCCGCTCTCGACACCCCAGATCATTGCACTGATAGTTTCGCGTGACAAGTAGACGCCGGGGCAGGAGAAGAACAACCATGCCATTGCAAACTCGCGTGGCGTCAGGTCGACCGGTACTCCCCTGTCAAGCAAGCGGCACGCGCCGCGATCAAGCGCAAACCCGAGCAGCTTGACGGTGCAACGTACCGATGTTTTATGGTAGCGGCGGAGCACCGCATGGAGGCGGGCAACCAATTCGACGGGATCGACCGGACGGCGGATGAAATCATCGGCTCCCGCATCGAGTGCAAGCGCTATCTGACTTCCACTTGATTCGGGTGACATCAGCACGAGCGGCGCTGTTTCGCCGGTGCGGCAACCCAACCAGGAATAAAAGCTCTTTTCGTCCAGGAATTGCGTGTCGACCAGGACCAGGTCAAAAGTATGGCGACGCAGCGTGAGGAGCAGAGAGGTTTCGTTCAGGAAGCGTTCACAGACGAACCCTGCACGCTCCAGCGCCTCTTGAACCTGATCGAACGCCTCGTCAGAACGAATGTAACATGCAGTACGCATATGCTTCTCCCGGAAAACACTTTAGACGACTTCAAAAGTTAGCCTCCGATGGCGCTTACCGTGGGTGGAGCGAAAACCTATCCTGAATGCCACCAGTAAACGCACTGCATTTCACGCATTTGTTTTGTCCGTTTGATTTCCTTCGGTGCGTTTTGTACGTATCAATATAAACGTTTTATTGGCATAGTTCAATATGTTTTATCGTCATATTGTGGCAATAAAGATAAGGTGCGCGATGGGTATGAGCCCGAAAAACGGCCATTAGCCGGCCACCTTGTACTTCAGGCGACGGGTAAAGTTAAGTGCGACCGCGAGCATGCCTAATGCACCGACAACGATCACTGTGGAAGTGCCGGCGCGCTCGACCATGAAGCCGGCGATACCGACGCCGGCCGACTGGCCGAGGAAATAGCAGCAGGCGAACGCCGATACCGCGGCTCCCCTGCGCTCCGGCGCCATCTGCGTTGCATTCGTCTGCAGGGTGTTGTGCAGGCTGTAGAAACCGAGCCCCGCAAAGAAGCAACCGGGGATGGCCAGCCACCATACCGGGGCCATGCCGACTGCGAGCAAGGCTGCAGCAACGAGGAGTCCACCCCACAGCACGAGGCCAGCTTCGCCGAGGCGGCGCACCAGCGGCCCGGATGTCGCCGCAAAAAACAGCCCGCCGAGACCATACAGCATCACCATCGCCCCCGAGGCGGTGAGCGACATGCCGAATGTGCGGTGCAGGTGGGATGCAATAAACGCAAACGCGCCGTAGAGGAAAGCGCCTTCCAGCGCGACGGTGGCCAGCACCATCCGCGCCCACGGCTTCGCCAACACCTGACGGAATTCGCCGACCATGCGCGGGATCGTCGCGCCTTCCGCCTTGTGTACTACCCGCGCATGTGGCGGTAGCCGGCGATTCAACATCAGCAGCACGACGCCGATCAGCAGAAACAGCAGTGCGATTCCGACGAACGGGATTCGCCAGCCGAGCTTGTCGCCCGCCAGGCCGCCGAGGAAGCCACCCATCGACAGCCCGAGTATGTGGCCGATCAGGAAACGCGCCAGCACAGGCTGACGCTTTTGATACGGCACGACGTCGCCGATCCAGGCCATCGACAACGGAATAAGCGCTCCGGCCGTAGCGCCCGCCAGCAACCGCGCCACCAACAGCAATCCGAAGTCCGGGGCGATGGCGCAAAGTACAGCCGTGACAGCCGACGCAATACTCGCGCACGCCACAACGAGATACTTTCCAAAGCGGTCGCCCAATGGACCGAACACCAGCTGGCAGAAGCCATAGGCCACCGCGAAAAAAGTGATGACATTCGACGCATCGCCTAGCGATACGCCAAATTCGCTGGCAAGACTGGGAAGCAAAGGGTCTGTCACTCGTGCGGAGAGTGCGCTGGTAAAGGCGGCCAAAGCAAGCAGTGGAACAGCAACGAGTGGTATGGGGGATTGTAATTCTGTAGCGGAGTCTGTTGCGCGGTTCATCTAAGCTAGTGAGGACGGTGCCTCGGGGTTGATGTTTTTGTTTTTGTCCGGGTAGAGCATCCCTGTAGTCCGCTCGGAGACTGAACGATCGCTATTCTATCGAAGATCGTCGCCTGCCGTATATCGCACCCGCAGGCGCCATCCTCGGCCTGCAGTGCCGAGGATGGCGGCTTGTGAAAGGAATGGAGATCCGGATGGCACCGGCGTTAATGCTGCGTTGAACGGCCAAATGCACGCTTGGCAAGGTAAGTTCCGGCCAGCAGAGCGCCCGCAGCCATTACCATGGTGCTCGCAGGCATGCCGCGTACTGTACTCATCGCCATTTCGCCTGCATGCGGCGCCATCAATTCCACACGACGCCGGGTCATTTGCGCGCCAAGCTCGCCGAGGCGCTCTCCCATCAAACGTTCGGCGTCGGGCAACAGCGTCGTCTCTTCATCCGCCACGTGATGCAGCACATCACGCATCAACTCCATGAACGTCTGGTCATACGCCGGATCGGTCGCTTCCATCGCTCGCAGTTCCGCGATCAACCGGCGCATTTCGTTATGCTCGGGGATGCTCTTGCTGACGACAGGACTATCGGCGGCAAAAGATTGCATTGCGGGGTAGAAAATCTCTTCTTCCAGCTGTGCATGAATCTCCAGGGAAAGACAGGCGGAGCTGACCAGTGCCTGCTTGGTTTGCCGGCTCGCGTTCATTTCATATTGGTGGAATGTCGTCAGAACGTGCGAGTGGTCCATCCGGATCATGTTCGTAACCGATGGCGAGATGGAACTGACCAGGGATTTCAAATTCGATGCGGCTTTCATCATGTGCGTCTCCTGTAGTAACTCGGGAAAGAACCTCATACACGAGCAAACAACGTGCCATTCGAGCCCGGCTCGCGCCGCGGCGCTGCGCACTCCGGGCCGTGCGTCAGGACTACCTTCCTTCGGAAAACTTTACATGTTCACCAATAAAAAGCGGGCCCCGCAGGGCCCGCTTTCGTAGCGCGTGTGTCTTCAGATTATGGATTGACCTTCGTTGAAAATACCTGCGCGGCGTATTTTCCTTTCAGCTCATACACGGCCTCGGTAGGATGCAATCCATCCGGGACAATCTCGGAAACCGGCCGGCCGTTCAAATAGCTCGTCAGATATTGGTACTGATCGATGAGCTTGGTGCCTTCCTCCGCCGCCACTTCCCTCATTGCCTGGACGTATGGGAGAAGACCATCGGGAACGATCGGATTCGGCGTTTCGAGGATGGCTTCCTTGCGGGCAGCTTTCGCCTTCCTCACGAGTTGCCTCAGGCATTCCTTGTAGCTTGACACGCTGTCGGTGTTGCGGTCATTGATAGCATGGTTGACGATCAACCACCTGCCCTTGAGCGCAGTCAGTTGCTGGTCCCACGGCGGATGTCCGTCTGTACCGGCGAGCAGCTGACATGCGGTCGTACCGCTCTTGCCTTCATTGGCCACTTGGTAGCCCGGCGATCCGGATTCGGCGTTCAGCGCGTTGACAAAGGCAGTCGGAGCAGGGACGCTGACCCGGTCGCCCGTGGTGCTATTGGTGCTATTGGTCTTCCAGCCCCACACCGTGGAGTCACCATAGTACTCAACGAGACCGCCAGTCTTCGGCGTGGTTGTTCCCCCACCCGATGTGCCGGTTGACCCGCCGACCGGCGTCTGCTGTGTGCCTACGTCCGAACCTCCGCCGCCGCATGCGGCAAGCGTGAGCGCCAGGATAAGTATTGAAGGATAAGTTATGCGCATCAACGAGAACTCCCATAAGTAAAAAATCATTTGTAGAGCAGTGTCGGCGACCGTTTTTTCTTCGTGCCTGTTTTGGATACCGCATTGTTTATGTGCGGCGCCCCGACGTTTCCTGCGAGGATTGCTGATACTAAGATTTCTTGGACGATACCAATTTGTCTCAGATTAAAGAAACCGAAGGTTCATTTTCGTGTTTAACTTTTCTCTGCTCAATGGACATGACCGGCGTTACGTTTGTTCCATATGGACATTTGCGAATCAGCAAAGCGTCGCCTGAATTTCGCACCGGCTTGCATTGAGTCAGAGTGTCGATACGTCGGGACGGGTATGGTCTGATGCCACGTTAAAGATCCTCTCGCACAACGAAAAAGTTCTGGCTCCGTACAAATGCGGATCAAGATTTTTTAACGTTTGAGCCAGCTCAAATGGAAATGCCATACGAGAAGGTGAATCCTTGAGTCATCGCAAAAGTATCCGCTGATCAAGTCAGTATAGTGACCGTGAATCAACAGTCCATGTGACTAGTTGATTTAAAGACGGATGGGTTTTCGTGCGCTATACGCCGGACGAGAAGTCGCAATAAAGCCGACGATTGTCCGAGACCCATTGCTTCTACAAGCATTACCTAATTTCTTGGCTCACACTTACAGAGAGGATCCTTAAAATGTTCAAACAGAAAAACGCTCTTATCGCAGTCGCGGTCACAGTACTACTCGCAGCTTGCGGCGGCGGCGGCGGCGGCTCCGACAGCTCAGCAGCACCCGCGAACACCACACCGGGCGGCGGTGGCGCCACGAACACTGCACCTGTAGTGGTTGCAGACAAAGACCTGGCTGGCCAATTGACTCTCTCCCAAGTCATTTCAAATGGCGTAGGTTATCCGCTGGATTCGTTTGAAGCGAAAACTACCGGCAATCAAGGTCTGTACGGGCAGGAGCAGGGAGCATCCGGCTCACCTCTCAGAACATTCGGCATCAAGTTTTTGCCGGAGCAAACCCCGACAACGGGCGCATCGGGCAATGGACACGTTGCGATCGAAGTCATGGATCCCGCAGCCGGCACGCCGCGTAAATTCCAGGTCGCCATCGACCGCGTCGATTACAAGGTCAGCACCACCAGCGCCAATACGTTTGAAGCCACGGTGCCTTCATCTGCCAAGACGTACGTGAGTGTGAAGAGCGCAGGCGGAACTGCAGACGTCGTTCTGGATACTCTGCCAGCCGGAACGGTAACTGTTGCGACGGGTTATACCGATGATCCAAGCTTCCGCGGCCTGGTGATTGA
>JAQGMD010000127.1 GCA_028292565.1 Burkholderia sp.
TGTTTAAATGGCAAATTGCAGACGTCTCGCGGACGGCGGGCCGAGCGGGCTTAGCCGTTCCAGCGGGATCAGATTCGCTTGCGGATGTAGCAGCGCCAGGCAATGGCGCTTGAGCCGCATGAACTCGCCGGAGGTGACCAGTTCCGCGGGGCGCGGGCGCGCGAAGTGCAGCTTGATCTCTTCGATGATGCGGCCAGGCCGCGGACTCATCACGAGGATGCGGTCGGTGAGGAACAGCGCCTCAGGCGTCGTCGACGAACAGTTTCATGCCGCTATCACGGTCATGGCCGTAGAACGCGCGGATTTTCTTTCCGGCCTTTTCCAGTTTGTTCAGGTCGGTCAGTGCGGACTCCGGCGATGCATAATGGCGCACCAGCGGTTCGCCTGCCACCCACAATTGCGCAACGCGCTTCGCATCGGTGATAGCCTTGCCACTCGCGGCATCCTTGGCGCTCACCGGCAGCTTCGCGTAATTCTTCAGGCGCGCGTCGTAATCGAGGCGAGCCTGTTTGAACGCGGCGCGTATGTAATGGTCATTAACAAAGACAGCGGCATTGATATCTCTTTCGGTGCGCTTCAGCAGACGCAGCGTTTTGATCGACGTCTTCACCGCCTGACGATATTCCGGCTTCCAGGTCAGGTCGCGCGTCTGCAAGCCGAGCGGGCCATGGAACAGGTAGTTCACCTCCGCTTCGATACCGGTGACCTTTGCGATCAATTCACTATACTTCTCCGGTTCCGCGGCCAACAGGCGATCGGCTTCGAGTGCGGCGCGCAGGAAGGCGATCACGATTTCCGGATACCTCTTTGCGAAATCGCTGTCGACCAGGCTGCCGTGGAAAGTCGGAGCATTCGCTTGCGAGCCGTCATAGATTTTTCGTGCGTAGCCGCGGTGCGGGAACAGTTCAGCAAACGGAACAAAGTCTGCATGCGCTTCGACCTTGCCTGCCTGCAGCGCGGAGCCGGCGACTTCGGGCGATTGGGTAGTGATGTTGATATCCTTTTCCGGATCCCAGCCTTGCGCCTTCACCGCGCGTAGCAGCATTCCGTGCGCGGTGGAAGCGAACGGCACCGAGATGGTCTTTCCCTTTAACTCGGCCAGCGATTGCACCGGTGAGTTCTTTGGTACCACGATCCCGTTTCCGCTGCCGACCGTACTGCCCGACAGGACGGTGATGAACAGGCTTTGCTTGCCGGCCTTCTGGAATGCGGCGCCGTTGAAGGTGCCAGGGAAATCCGCCATCGAGCCGATGTCAAGCTTGCCGGCCACCATTTCGTTGGTCAGCGGCGCGCCGGAAGTGAAGTTCTTCCACTGGATATCGTATTGTGCATCCTTGTACTTGCCATCGCGCGGCAGGTATTTTTCCAGCAGCTTCAGCTCGCGCACCAGCAGGCCGCCGGTAGCGCAGTTGATGGTGGTGTCCTGCGTGCCGATTGCAATGCGGATGGAGTCGGCATGGGCGGTACTAAACGCGAGGGCTATGCCCAGGCCGAGCAGCTTTCTATACAGGCGCATCGATTGCTCCCAAAGATAAAGTGTTAAGACAAGAAAGCGCCGCAAGCGTCAGCGCAGCAAGTAGGGGATGTCTACATGTACGGCGCCAGTGGGACAATCCTTTTCGCATGGCATGCAGTACCAGCATTCATCGAATTTCATATAGGCCTTGCCCTTGACCATATCGATCGCGAGCACGTCCAACGGACACACATCGACGCACACGGTGCAACCCTTGTGCGCTATACATTTGTCTTCATCCACGCGTACCGGTACGCTGGTGATGGTGAAAGTGGCAGGCATTCCTCTTCGCTCCTTCAGGCGGCTGCGGCTTGCACTGCGTTACCCTGATTCTTATTCATACGAAGCCGTTGATAGACGGTTCTTTCCTCTTCATCCAGGCTGACAATGTAGGGTTCGATCGGGCGCTTGAAGCAGGTCATCCTGTTGCCGTCCTTCTTCAGTTGCGCATGCACGAACCAGTCGGCATCGTTGCGTTCGGGGTAGTCGACGCGATAGTGGTACAGGCCCCAGCGGCTCTCGGTGCGGTACAGCGAGGCGCGGGCGGCCATTTCAGCGCAGTCGCGGATCGCATGAACTTCCAGCGCGCGCATCAATTCATGCGGATTGCGCGCAGACAGTCGGTCCAGGTCTTCAGCAATCGCCTCAAAGCGCGACAGCCCGATTTCCATCTTGCGTGTCACCTTGGGCGGTTGCAGGTAATCGTTCACCATGCGGCGCAGCTTGTACTCGACCTGCAGCGGCGGCAGGCCGTCCTCGCGCTGCAGCGGTGCCGACACGCGCGCACGTTCCTGTTCAACCTGCGCCTGGTCGAACTCGGCCAGCGCCTTTTCCTTGCAATAGTGCGCCGCACTTTCGCCAGCCAACTTGCCGTAGACGAACGCGCCCAACCTGTAGTTGTGCGGAACGCACGCCAGGTCACCGGCCGCGTACTGCCCGGGCACCGTGGTCTGAGCATGTTCGTTGTCCCATACGCCGGATGCCGAATGGCCGCTGCACAAGCCGATCTCGGAAATGTGCATTTCCACCATTTGCTCGCGGTAGTCGGTGCCGCGTCC
>JAQGMD010000086.1 GCA_028292565.1 Burkholderia sp.
AGGCAAACCATCAAGTATGGTCAGCAAATGGATCAGGTCACGCAACTGCATGCGGCGCCGGTGGAAGAAGCGGCTGCGGCGTCGGCATCCATACAGGAGCAGGCGGGCAAGCCGGCCAGAGCGGTCAGCGTATTTCGTATGGGGTGACAGAGCTCAGAGGACAGGAATCAGGGGTCCGGCAGCCATGCTATGCTTGCCTGACTTGCGGGGCGGGCACGAGTTGCCCGCCGTATATCTGATCCTGACCTTTGATCCCTGATTATGCGCGACATTCCCGGTGGACCCGCCGGCTTTTCAGAAGCCCGGCTCGAAGCAATCACAACACGCATACAGGCCGACATCGACGCCGGGCGCATACCCGGCGCGGTCATGCTGATCGCGCGCAACGGCAAGGTCGCCTACGAGCAGGCGCTTGGCCGGCAAGACCCGGTCAGCGGCAGGGCTATGGCGCTCGACGCCATCTTCCGCATTTATTCGATGACCAAGCCGATAGTTTCGGTGGCGACGATGATGCTGGTGGAAGCGGGCAGGCTGCTGCTGAGTGACCCGATATCCAAATACCTGCCGGAGCTGGGCTCGCTGAAAGTCGGCGTCGAAACCACCGACAGCGCTGGCAAGACTACGCTGCAGCTGGTCCCGGCGAGACAGCCGATCACCGTGCATGACCTGCTTCGCCATACCTCGGGCTTCACCTACGGGATCTTTGGCGAATCGCTCGTCAAGACGAAATACCGCGAGCTGGGTGTGGGCAGCCTGAAGGCGACCAGCGACGAATACATCAGCACCCTGGCCCAGGCGCCTCTCGCATGCCAGCCCGGCACCATCTGGGAATACAGTCATTCGACCGACGTGCTCGGCGTACTGCTGGAGCGGGTATGCGGCAAGACGCTGGGCGCGGTTCTGGCGGAAAGCATACTCCGGCCTCTGGGCATGCTGGAAAGCGGATTCGCGGTCGAGCCGAAGAATGTCCATCGGATCGCCGAGCCGTTTGCGGTTGACCCGGTGACCGGCGCCAAAGTGCAATTGACCCAACCGCAGAACAACCCCAATTTTTTGTCGGGCGGCGGCGGCATGGTTTCCACCGTGCGCGACTACCTGCGTTTTGCGCAGATGTTGTTGAACGAAGGCGAACTCGACGGCGTACGTATCCTGTCGCGCAAAACGCTGCGTTACATGGCGAGCGACCATCTGGGCGAGCTGCCGCTGGCGAAGACCGGATCAAACTACCTGCCGGGCCCGGGTTACGGCTTTGGTCTCGGTTTCGGGGTGCGTACCTCGGCCGGTGATGCAGTCATCCCCGGCACTGTCGGCGACTTCACGTGGAGTGGCGTAGCCGGCACCTATTTCTGGATCGACCCCCAGGAAAAGCTGCTGGCGATTTTCCTGATGCAGGCGCCGGAACAGCGCGCGCATTATCGGCAGATGTTTCGCAACCTGGTGTATGCGGCGCTGGAGTGATCGGCGTTGATTTGCAAGGAGTGTGACATGACCAACGATGATTTCCAGGGCCGGGTCCTCAGCCGGCGTGAAATGCTGGGTCTGCTCGGCGCCGCCGGTGCGACAGTGCTTGCGGGTTCGTCCTTTGCCCAATCCCGACCCGCGTTGTCGTGCGTCGCGACGCCGGAGCAAACCGAAGGACCGTTTTTTGTGGACGAGCGCCTTGCTCGTTCCGATATACGCGCCGATCCGGTGGATGGTTCAATCAGTGCGGGCGTGCCGTTGACGCTGGTCCTCGCGATCTCCTCCATCGGAAAGGACGGTTGCAAGCCGGTTGCCGGCGCAGTCGTGGATGTCTGGCACTGCGACGCCATGGGCGCCTACTCGGATTCGGGTGGAGCGACTTCGGGCAGGAAATTCTTGCGCGGCTATCAAACCACCGGTGCGGATGGCAACGTGCGATTCACCACCATTTATCCGGGCTGGTATCCGGGCCGGGCCGTGCACATCCATTTCAAGGTCCGCACCAGGGCGCATGAATTCACGTCGCAGCTTTATTTCGATGAGGGCCTGACTGACCGCGCCCATACCCGCAAGCCGTACGCCGAACGGGGAGGGCGCAGGACGCGAAATGAGCGCGACGGACTGTACCGCAGCGGCGGCGACCAGCTGCTATTGCGACTGGCTGAAAGCGGCCAGGGATACACGGGAAATTTCCATGTCGGACTGCGGATGACATAGCGCCCGGAATGGTGTGCCGCTGCGCATTAGTTGCATTTATGTGTAAACTGTCGTGGGCATTTCCCCTTGCAAGCCACTTACCAGAAGGAAGAACAACATGAACGGCAGCGACCTCGGCAAACTCATACTTCGCCTCACCCTTGGTATCCTCATCCTGTTGCACGGCGTCGCGAAGATTACGGGCGGCGTAAGCTTTATCACTGCCACCGTAACCAAGCTGGGCTTGCCTGCGGAATTGGGTTACCTGGTCTACGTCGGCGAAGTGATTGCGCCGGTGCTGCTGATACTCGGTTTCTGGACCCGCATTTCCGCCGGCATCATCGCAATCAATATGGTCGTCGCCGTCTGGATTGCACATACTTCGCAACTGTTCGAGCTGACAAAAAACGGCGGCTGGGCACTCGAGCTGCAAGGCATGTTCCTGATGACAGCAATCGCGCTGGTGTTCCTCGGCGGCGGGCGCTATAGCCTTGGGGCGAATAGCAGGTGGAATTAGTACCTGGGAAGCGGTAAGGTTCAATCTGCAGTGCACACCGGATGTTGAAAAACACTCGCCAGGCGAAATGCAATGCAAACATCCGGCGGGTCGCGACCGGCCCTACGACAGCTGCCTTCAATGCCACGCTGGGAAGGCCGGATGGTTAAAAACATGCCGGCATTCCATCTCCACCCTGCAACTCATTTGCGCCTCCTCACACCAGCGATCACCGCTTCGAACCGCCGCACGCACAGCCTCTCCTAACCCGAGTACCCCGCCACTCGGAGAGGCGCCATGCATCTCATCAAACTTGCCGCAGCGTTTGTTGCGGCGGCCATCCTCTCCAGTTGCGGCGGTGACGGCAACCCCCGGATTCCCCCTCCGAACCCCGGCTTCACATCCCTCGTGTCATTCGGCGACAGCCTGAGCGATGTCGGCACCTACTCGGTAGGCTCCGTCAAGTCGCATGGCGGGGGCAAGTTCACGGTGAATTCACCGGATGCAAAGATCTGGATCGAATTGATCGCCGCGCGGATGGGTGTCAGCGCGCCGTGTGCGGCGCAAACCGGGCTGGAGGGCGATCCGGCCCAGGGGTACTCCGCACCGGTGACCAATGTCACCGCATGTACCGCTTATGCGCAAGGTGGTGCGCGCGTGACGAACCCCGTAGGGCCCGGCAATCGCGCGCTGGGGGGCGGGAACGCGGTGATCGGGGAGCTGACAGTGCCGGTTGCTACACAGATTCAAAACCACCTTGCCAGCCACGGCGGGACCTTCAATGGGAGTGAAGCGGTGTTCGTGATGGCCGGCGCTAATGACCTGCTGATGCAGTTGCTTGACGTAGCACGGGGAGAGGACCCGCTCGACGCCGTCGGCGCGATGGCAAAGGCTGGTGTTGAGCTCGCCCTGCAAATCAGGTCGCTCATCTCGGCAGGCGCAACGCATGTGATCGTGGTGAACGTACCCGATGTAAGCACAACGCCGTTCGGACAGGCGCAGGCTGAGATACAGCAGGAGCTGATCCAAGTGATGGGGCGGACCTTCAACGCTGCGCTGCGGCAGGGCGTGGAGGACCGGCCGGAGGTATTGTATGTGGACGCCTGGGCTCGCGGCCGGGAGCAGAGCGACCATCCTGCGCAATACGGTTTGACCAACGTCATGTCACCGGCATGCGACCTTTCCCCCGCGGCCAATCCGCTGGAGTCCGCGCTGATATGCACCGGTGCCAATGTGGTCCCCGGCGTGATCGACCGATATCAGTTCGCGGACACGGTGCATCCGACGCCTTACGGCCATCAGCTGTTGGCTGAGCTGGTGTCGGGCGAGCTGATTCGCAGGGGGTGGCTGCGTTAACAGATGGAACTGTAGGTTGGGATTTGCATCCCAAGCTACAGTTCCACCGAATTCAGCGCTGCTACATGATCTGGTCAAACAGCTTGAACGCCTTTTCCCAGTGCTCGGTCGCCAATGGATTTTTCGCGTCAGGGTCTATGATTTTTATGCTGTGCGCAAGCGCCACGCTGAGCCCGCCCGCGATTTCCGGCAGCATCGCGCGAGTATCGTCCGCGTAGTCCATCTCGAGCACGGGCAGTTTGGTCAGCTGATCCAGTATCGGAGTGAGCTGGAGATCCTGGTTAAGCACCTGGAAGATGTGAATGTTTTCCTGCAGGCCCTTGGTGATCGGCAAATCGCACGGCAGGATCACGTCGCGGGAATTCGCCTTCGCCGTGGCGACGCCACGAATCAGCAGATCCTCAATCTCGTGGTTGAAGAAATCGTCGAGCCGCCTGAGGTCTTCCTTGTCCACATCGAGGCTCGCTGCTTCACGAAACAATTTTTCAAATTTCGGTATAGCCATCAGTTCCATGGTGTTGCTCCTTCGTTTAAATCATTTCAAGCTTGATGCCCTCGAGCAGGGCGGCGATTTCCTAGGGTCGGTGTTTCGGGTTTTCGCCCATGTGCCAGGTGCCCTGGCCGAGCACCGGGACCTTGTCGCCGGAAGGAAGTTTCGGCATGCGCATGAGTTGCTCCTTGACAGGATGGATGTCATCGCCAGCTCTCGTCCACCACCGGCTTTGGTGCCTGGCCGCGCAGCTGCTTCAGCGTCGGGTAGTCGGTATAGCCTTTGGCGCCGCCACCATAGTACGTCGACGGATCGTCCGGGTTCAGCGGCGCACGTTCGCGGAAGCGCTCCGGCAGGTCGGGATTGGCGAGGAACTTGCGGCCGAAGGCGATCAGGTCCGCCTTGCCCTGCTCGAGCCATTCCTCAGCGGTGTCGTGGTCAAAGCCGCCGGCGAGCATCAGCAGCCCGCGGTATTTGTTGCGCATGATGTCGACCATCTTCATTGCCTGCGGTGGTGGCGGCACCCGCTTTTCGAGCGCGGCGGCGGCAGGATTGATGACATGCAGGTAGGCCAGCTTGAAGTCATTCAGTTTTTCCGCGATATGACCGAAGGTGAGTTCCGGATGCTCGTCACCCATATCGTTGAACGTTCCCATGGGTGACAGTCTCACGCCGACACGCTCCGGGCCGAAGATGCCGCTGACGACTTCGATCACTTGCATCAGCAGGCGCGAACGGTTCTCGACCGATCCGCCGTAATTGTCGCTGCGCCGGTTGCTCTTGGTCTCGATGAACTGGTCGATCAGGTAGCCGTTTGCGCCATGCACTTCAATGCCGTCGAATCCGGCCCTGATGGCATTCTTGGCGCCGCGCTCATACTGGCGGACGATGTAGGGCATCTCCTCGTTATCGAGCGCACGTGGCTTGATGCAGGGGACATTTTCGCCCTGGCCCTCATCATTTTCAATGAACGCCATGGCGTCGGCTTTGATGGCGGAGGGAGCGACCGGCAGCATGTTGTCGGGTTGCAGCGCGGGATGGGAAATGCGGCCGACGTGCCATAACTGCAGGAAAATCAATCCACCGGAGGCATGCACCGCTGCCGTGACCATCCGCCAGCCGTCAACTTGTTCGCGGGTGTGTATGCCGGGCGTCCACGCATAGCCTTGTCCCTGCATCGACACCTGCGTGGCTTCACTGATGATCAGCGCCGCCGAGGCGCGTTGCGCATAATACGCCGCCATCAGCGGAGTAGGGACGTTGCCGGGGCCGGCGCGCGAACGCGTCAACGGCGCCATCACAATCCGGTGGCGCAGATCGTAGGGTCCCAGCCTGATGGGCTGAAAGAGTTTTTCCGCGGATGGCGAGAGCGGCTTGCCGGTCTTCTGCTCGGCGGGTGGGGAGGCTACTTCCATGAAGTGACTCCAAAAGGGTTTACTTGATTTCGAGCGCAACCTTGCCGTGCACATGCTTGGTCAGCACCATGTCGAGCGCCACCGGCGCACGCTCGAATTCAACCGTGTCGTGGATCTTCAACTCAAGCGTTCCGCCGTCGATCATGCCGGCGAGTACTTTCAGGCGGGCGGCGTCAGCGCGCACCACGTAGTCCGAGATGATCTCGACCCGCGGCCGGTCGATCGTCACCGCGCCGGGGAGGTCAACCATCTTTCCGCCGTCGCGCAGTGCCCACACGTACTCGTTGGCTTCTTCGCTTGCAATACCATTGAGCGCCTTGTCGACGCCGTTCGGATACACCTGGCGGATGGCCTTCGCCACATCGTCCACTTCGTGGTAGTCGATCACCGTCTCGGCGCCGAGCGAAGAGACGAAGTCGTGGCTATGCCGGCTGGCCGTCGCAACCACATGCGCTCCGATGCGCGATGCGATCTGCACCGCAAGATGACCCACACCGCCGGCGGCCGCAGTGATCAGCACGCTTTCATCTGGCTTGACCTGAAGGATGTCGACCAGGGTTTCATGCGCCGTAAGGCCGACTATCGGCAGTGAACCGGCGCGTACCAGGTCGAGGTTTTTCGGCGCAGGCGCCGGGTAGGTTTCCGGAACCATCATGTATTCGGCCCACGCGCCGTTGTCATACAGCGGATAGCTGTAGACATAGACGGGGTCGGTTTCGGCAAAGCCGCGGACATCCGCACCGACCGCGGCGACTATGCCGGCGCCGGCCAGGCCGAGCACCAGCGGAAACGGGCGCTCCATGTCCCATACGCCGGTGCGCACCAGTTCGTCCCAGTCGCCCACTTCCGCGCCGCGCATCCTGATCACGATATCGTGCGGTCCCGGTTCCGGCATGGGAAGGTTCATCAGCTTCAGCGGTTCGCCATAGCCATCGATGGCCCAGGCGCGCATGGATTTCGGAGTGGTAGCCATCGCTGCATTCCTTTCGCTACATTAACTGATGTCACCTGATCTTCAGTGCAACCTTGCCGGGTATCTGTCCGGTCAGGACCCGGTCCAGCGCGTGGGGCGCCTGATCGAATGGCAGGATGTTGACCGCTTCAATTTCCACTCGCAAAATGCCGCCGTCGATCAGGTCGGAGATCAGGTTGAGCCGCGCGCCGTCGCCGCGCGCTATGTGGCCGCTATCGACGCGCACGTCGGGACGCCGCGCGGTAATCACCCCGGGCAGGTCCACCATGTGTCCGCCGCCGGCCATGGCCCAGATCAATTCATTGGCGGCCTCGTCGTCGACCAGGTTCAGGGCCTTGTTCGCGCCTTTCGGATACTCGGTGTGTATCCCCTTCAGCAAGTCGCGCTGGATGCGGTCCATCACCGTATCGGCGCCGAGCGCCACCACGAATTCGACGTTGTAACGATTGGTGATGGCGATGACGCGCGCCTCCATGTGTTGCGCGAGTTGTACCGCAAGATGGCCCATGCCGGTGTGTGCGCCGGTAATCAGCACCACTTCATCCTTGCGCACGTCGAGTACGTCCACCATGATTTCATGGACGGTCATGGCCGCTGCCGGCACCGCTCCCGCCCGTGTCAGGTCGAGGACCGGAGGCGGAGGTGCGGCATATGTCTCGGGTACCAGCATATACTCGGCCCATGACCCGTTGTCATAGAGCGGATAGTTGTACGCCCAGGCTGGATCGTCTTCATTGAACACGGTGACGTCCTTGCCGACGGAGGTGACGGTGCCGGCGCCGGCCAGACCGAGGACCAGCGGAAACGGCCGCTCCATTTTCCATTCGCCCTTGCGCACCCGTTCGTCCCATTCGCCGACTTCGGCGCCGTGCATGCGGATCAGCACGTCGCCGGGACCCGGTCGCGGGAGGGGAAGTTCGATGATTTGTGGTGCCTGGCCGTAATCGCCGATCGCCCAGGCGCGCATCTTGACATTGGAGGGGCCGGTAGTTGTCATGGCTGGATTCTTTCAAAGGAAAAGGAGGTAGGCGGGCTAAATGATCCCGAGCGCAACCTTGCCGCGCACGTGTTTGCCGAGTACCTCGTTCAGCGCGTCGGGCGCCCGGTCGAACGGAACAATGTCATGAATCTCCACGCGTATCGGCAGGTCGTCGATCATCCGTGAAAGCAACCTGAGCCGCGCGCCGTCGCCGTGCACCATGAAGTCGGAATCGACTTCGACACCGGGCCGCTTTACCGATATGGCGCGTGGCAGGTCAACGATGTGGCCGCCGATCCGCATCGCGTCCACGAGCTCGTTCGCGTGCTCGCCCGACACGCCGTTCAGGGCCTTGTCGACACCGCCCGGATACTTCGCGCGGATCGCATTGACCACGTCTTCCGTCGTATAGTCGATCACCGTTTCGGCACCCAGGGCACGGACGAAATCATGATTGCGCAAACTGGCGGTGCCAATTACACGGGCGCCGAGGTATCTCGCAATTTGTACCGCCAGGTGGCCGACACCGCCTGCGGCCGCAGTAATCAGTACGACGTCGTTGCGCTGCACCTGTAGCAGGTCGACCAGCGTCTCATGTGCGGTCAGGGCCGCGATCGGCAGCGCGCCGGCGCGTTTCAGGTCGAGTCCGGCCGGCGGAGCGGCGACGAAGGGCAGCGGCACCAGCATGTACTCGGCCCAGGCGCCGTTTTCGTAGAGCGGATAGTTGCAGGCATAGACGGAATCGCCCTCGGCGTAGCCCCTGACATCGACGCCGACGGCGACCACGATGCCGGAACCCGCCAGCCCCAGCGCCAGTGGAAACGCGCCTTCAACCTGCCACTTGCCAAGCCGCACCAGCTCATCCCAGTCGCCCACCTCGGCGCCCTGCATTGCGATCAGTACATCGCTTGGTCCGGGGGTGGGGATCGGAAGGTCCATCAATTCCATCGGCTGCCCGTAGCCGTTGATGCCCCAGGCGCGCATGGTCGCCTTGGGGGTTGGCGGATTACTCGTCTGGCTGGTCATCGATGTGCTCCATGCGTGCCTATGCGCGTCTATGGCGTTGCGTTTTGTGAACTGGCTTCCAGTTGCGGCAGGATTTCCTCGCCGATCTCTTCCAGCACCTCCGCGGCATCGCGCTTGCCGTACTTCAGATTGAGGATCACGTGATTCACGCCGATCACGCGCAGCGTATCGAGGATGCGGAAGATGATGTGCCGGCCGCCACGAAAACCGAGATGGATAGCCACCGGCGGGGCGTCGGGATCGTCGGCGAGATCGACGTAGAACGACTGGACGAACGGCTTGAATGCGCCCGGCGTCGCCGTTTCCACTGCCGCACGCCAGTGCCTGACGACCTCGGCCTGCCGTTCGATGCCACGCGGATAAGTGATCCAGCCATCGGCATGTTCGGCGATCCAGTCAAGGCGCTGGCCGCTGTGTCCTGTGACCAGCATCGGTATCCTGCCTGTCGGTTTCGGTATCAGGTCGGCGCTGCCATACATCGTTCCGTAGGGCGACTCCAGCTGGGGAAATTCGTTATAGAGCACGATGCGGATGACGCGCAGGCTTTCGCGGAAGAGGGCTGAGCGCTGCTCGAAGTCAACGCCGAACGCAGGAAACTCCACCGGCCGGTCACCGGACGCAATGCCGAGCACGAGCCGTGCGCCCGTAAGCTGATCGATCGATGCCATCGCCTTGGCGGTATGCAGCGGATGGCGCAGGGTGATGACCAGTGACCCGGTGGCAAGCGCAATCTCTCGTGTCTGCGCGCCTATCCAACCCATGTACACCCACGGGTCGTAGACCTGGCCGACGTCGCCGAAGGTGGGATCGCGCAGCGGCACATCGCGAAACCAGAGTGCCGCGAAACCGAGTTCTTCAGCCCGCTGCGCCAGGTGTTCCTGATTGCGCATAGTCGGCTGATCGCCTTCGAATGCTTCGATCGGAAAGAACACCCCGATCGTCAGCCGGCCCGGCGCGAACATGCGCTTAAAGCCCTGCGCCTGCTCGGGTCGGGCGGTCTTGTGCGACATCAGCATGCTTGCCATCGGCATAGTCTCTCAGGCTGGGTCCAAAGCGGGAAACTTCGGAAACGAGGTAGATGACTTGGGCGCCGATGCCGTAATTTCAAGCCAAGATTCGAACAAGCTTTATATCGGATGACTGCTCACCGCCTGATCAACCGAATGATGCCTATTTGCGAGGGGCATACTTGAATTCAGGCAGTGCTTTCAAGGCGTCTTTTGTCGCCCCTGGCAGCACCAACTGGTTGCCTTGCAACTTGATCTGCTGGAATGGTATCGCCACGCGACGTTCGCCGAGTCCGAGGAATCCGCCCACGCCGATGATCGCGAAGGAAGCGGCTTTGTCGGGCGTGATGATGATGTCCTCGATCTCGCCGATTTTTTCTTTCGCATCATTCTGGACGTTCTTGCCGAGCAGGTCTTTTTTCGCGCTCCATCCGAGGATGATGGCCTCCATCTCGACCACCGTCACGCCGAGGACGCTCCTGCCCGCTACGGGGCCGGATGCGCCCGATGTACCGGCGGCAGGCGCACCTGAAGTATCCGGCCCGGTTGTACCGGCAGCCGGAGCGCCTGATGAGCCGGCCGTACCTGATGAGCCGGATGCGCCCGGCTGAGCGGTGCCCGATGCGGCCGGTTGCCCCATAGGAGCCTGCTGAGGCTGCTGCGTCTGTTGAGCCGACGCCACGGTGGAAAACAGATACAAAACAGCTGTCGTTGCTATGACGATATTCCGCTTCATGATGATCTCCTTAGCCATTCGCTTGCAACTTCAACAGAGCAAAAGCGCTCTACGGCATCTCGAGGGTTACGGGAAAGCGGATGACAGGATGCCCTGGGCCCGCTGCAGCAATTCGTATGCCGCGTGCGTTTGCGTATCGGCTTGCAGGAGCGACGTGGCAGACTGCGCAAGAGCGAAACTTAAACGGGGAGGATGGCGCGCCGCCGTAAGATTTACCGTTGCGGCGTAAGTTTTACCACGCAGGTGCGCGCCGTTCGGTTCCGTGCGCTATCACCAGCAAGCAAACGGGAGGAGCGGACGCGGTGGCCGCACATTGTTAACGCTGGCATGCAGATTGCGCGGAATGATACGTTGCATTCAATCCGAAGTTTGACGATGCGAGGCGTGCCGGAAATTGTGCCGGCAGGCTCCTGGCAGATCTATCCCGCAATCAGTTGCCGCGACCTTGCGGCAACGACCAACCGCCGCACGGCCCGTCCCCCTTTCATTATCCATGCGAAAACCTTTCAACCCTACGGTTACTTCGTAAAGGAGCCTGCTGAAATGAACGAATCACTTTTACGATCCTGGTGGATACTCGCGTTGAGAGGCGTGATCGGCATTCTGTTCGGCGTGCTTGCATTGCTCTGGCCGGGCCTGACCCTGCTGGCGCTGGTTTCCCTGTTTGCCGCTTACGCATTGTTGACGGGCGCGATATCGATTTTCGGCGCGATAAGAAATCGTAACAGGGATGACGAATGGTGGCTGTTGCTGCTGATGGGACTGGTCGGCGTTGGCGCCGGCGTGCTTGCGCTCATCCATCCCAGCCTGACCACGCTCGTCCTCGTCCTGGTGATCGCCGCCAATGCGCTGGTCACCGGCGTGCTCGACATCGCAGCCGCCATCCGGTTGCGCAAGGCCATGCATGGCGAATGGCTGCTGATCCTGAATGGCGTCGCTTCCATCATCTTCGGCGTTCTCGCCTTCCTGTTTCCTACCGCCGGGGCGCTCGCGCTGGTATGGATGATCAGCCTGTACGCCATCGTAACGGGAGTGCTATTGCTTGCTGTTTCGTTCCGCCTGCGGGCAAGGGCGCACACCGAGGTGCCCGAGCGGCGCACCATGCGCGACAGGCGTGTCACGACCGTGCATGCCCATCCCTGAGCGAAAATTTTCACACCTCTACCGGAGAATAAGTCATGGCCATTACCAAGCTGGACAAACAGACGTGGCATCCCTACTTCGATCATGTATCGAAAATACTCGACGGCAAACGCGTCGAAGTCGAAGTCGCTTCGTTGAAACTCGGCGACCAGGTCGAGGCGGAGTGGCTGCCCTTGATAGGCATCGTCTACGACCAGAAGGGCGACCTGATCGAAGTCGCGCTGGAGGGCCTCGATCACATGATCCGCCACCCGAAAGAGGTGTTTGTGGACCAGGAGGCAGTGCTGCTGACGAGCATGGAGGTGATCGATGCGGATGATACGCATCAGATTATCAGGCTGCGCGATCCGCTGATGTTGCCGCAACCGCCGGCATAGGAGCATGGCATGGATGGACGTTCCGGCAGAGCCTGGACGGCGCGCCGGTTTTGAGAAGTGCGGAAGCAAGAACATACCGAGGTACCAGAATGAAAACTGACGACGAGATCAAGAAGGATGTCGAGGAAGAACTTCGTTGGGATCCCGACATCGAAGCGGATTACATCGCCGTGGCGGTAAAGGACGGCGTGGTGGCCCTGACGGGATTCGTGCCGAGCTACGCCCAGAAATTCCAGGCCGAGATGGACGCGAAGCGGGTTGCCGGCGTCGTCGCGGTGGCCAACGACATCGAGGTGCGGGTGCCTGCCCTCGACCAGAGGCCTGATCCTGAAATCGCACGCGACGCGGTGCAGGCGTTAAAGAACCAGTTGCCGTACTCGTCCCAGAATATCAAGGTGGTCGTACACGACGGCTGGGTCACGCTGGAAGGCGAGGTCGAGTGGAACTACCAGCGGGAGAGGGCGGAAGACGCGGTACGCTGGGTAAAGGGCGTCAAGGGCGCGGTCAACTCGATCCAGGTAAAGCCGAAGGTGACGCCGACCGATATCAAGAAGAAAATCGAAGAGGCGTTCAAGCGTCACGCGGAAATCGATGCCAACCAGATCCAGGTTGAAACCCGTGACGGAGAGGTCATCCTCAAGGGCACGGTCCACTCATGGTTCGAACGCGAGGAAGCCGAACGCGCCGCATGGGCGGCGCCGGGAGTGAAGAAAGTCGAGGATCACATCACCATCCGGCCGTGATCGCTTGTAGGCCGGGCACCCCCGTGCCGACGCGGTTTCACGACCGGAACATCCCGTCAGCGAAACACGAGAACTGGAATGGTGGAATGCGCCAGCACTTTCTGGGTTTCACTGCCGAGGAACAATTTGGTCAAGCCCCTTCGCCCATGCGAGGCCATGAAGATGACATCGCACTTGTAGTCTTCAGCGGCCCGAATGATTTCCTCGTAGGGACTGAAGGAGAGCACGGCAAGCGCCTCGCACGGCACATTGGCGGCGCTTGCCGCGGCCGCCACCTTCTGTACCCGGTGCTGCGCGACCTGCATCGCCTTTTCTTCGTACGCTTCGAGGTCGCCGGGAATCGCGCCGCCTTCCGACAGCGCAACAAAAGGCGCAGGCTCGGCGACGGATATCGTAACGATCTTTCCCTGAAGTTGTTTTGCCAACTCGATGGCGGCATCGACGGCTTTCTCCGACAACGGCGATCCGTCGGTCGGCGCCAGGATGGTGTGGAACATGATGCCCTCTCACTCTGCGGAGTGAAACAGATACCCGCATCATGCTGGTCCGATGAAGCCCGGCTTTGAGCCATCTCAAGTTCGCATAATCCCGTAGTGCCCGGAACTTGCCTCCGTGCGTCGGATCGAAATTCGACGTATGGCAAAGCGGCGATCGCGACCCGGGAAAATGAAAATGGCAGGCGAAACGAAGAGCAACAAGCCTCTCCTCGTGAAAGTCTGCGGCAGGCTGGGCTCACCCGCCGGATATATGATCCGCGACTTCCTGCACCGCTGCGACATTCCGTTTGAATGGATCGAGCTCACCAGCGACGAAGATGCGCGCAAGTTGGCGAATGTGCAGGGACTCAACGATAGCCGGCTGCCGGTGTGCATCTTTCCCGATGGTTCGCGCATGGACTGTCCGACCATCCGCCAGATCGTCGAGAAGCTCGGCTGGTTCGCCAACCCATCGCGTTCCGAATACGATGTGGCCATCTATGGCGCCGGTCCTGCCGGCCTCAGCGCATCGGTCTACGCTGCCTCCGACGGCCTCAGGACGGTCCTGATTGAACGTTGGGCGCTCGGTGGCCAGGCCGGCAGCAGCTCGCGGATTGAGAACTACCTCGGTTTTCCCGAGGGGATCAGCGGCGCCGAGCTGGCGGAACGGGCGCGCGACCAGGCGCATAAGTTCGGTGTTGAAATCTTGCTTGCGCGTCAAGGCGTACGCGCCGAGTTCGATCCGGCACGCGGCATAGGCGTAGGCTACCTGGAAGACGGTACGCGGATCACGGCGCATGCGTCGATCTGCGCCACGGGTGTCGAGTACCGCCGGCTCGGCCTGCCGAACGAGGACCGCTTTCTCGGCGCCGGTGTGTACTATGGAGCGGGGGCCAGCGAAGCAGCGCTGACGAAGGGGCAGGAGGTGTACATCGTCGGCGGCGGCAACTCGGCGGGACAGGCGGCGATGCATTTCGCCCAGTTCGCAAAGCACATCACGATGGTGGTGCGCGGCGATTCGCTCAAGAGCACGCTATCGCAGTACCTGATCGATCGCATCTACTCGACCTCGAATATCGAAGTGCGCACGCATACCGAGATCACCGCGCTGCACGGCGAGCAGATCCTGGAAGCGATCACACTGGTCGATCGCAGCAACAACCAGGAGTGGACCGCGAAGACGCATTGGCTGTTCGTCTGCATCGGCGGCCAGCCGCAAACCGACTGGGCGAAGGAGGTCGGCATCATACGCGACGACGGCGGATACCTGGTGACCGGGCCCGATTTGATACGAGGGCATGAGCGGCCTGAGAACTGGCCACTCGACCGCGATCCCTATTATCTGGAAACCAATGTGCCCGGCGTCTTCGCCGCCGGCGACGTCCGCCACGGTTCGATCAAGCGCTGCGCTTCCGCCGTTGGCGAAGGCTCGATGGCGGTGGCGTTTGTTCATCGGTACCTGGCGAACTGCTGAGCGCAAATTCTTTTCTGGAGTACGTAATGGCACAGGAATGCAATCACCTCGACCAGATCATGGTCACCAGCACCGACAAGGATTATTGCGAGGAATGCGTGAAGATCGGGTCACCCTGGGTCCACCTGCGGATGTGCCTCACCTGCGGGCACGTCGGCTGCTGTGACTCATCGCCCAACAAGCATGCCAGCAAGCATTTCCGCAGCGTCGGTCATCCGATAGTGCGGTCCATCGAACCGGGAGAGTCGTGGGTATGGTGCTACGCGGACGAGGTCATGGCAGGGGAACTCGTCACCTGAAATGGTTCGTTGGTCGGGATGGCTATCCCAACCAACGATCCCGGAAAATTAAAATGGATACTGCCGCGGCGTTTGCTGCGACGTTATCCAATGGTCCGTGGTGAACTCCTGCATCACCCATTCACCGCCGAAGCGTCCGATGCCGCTGTTCTTTTCACCGCCGAACGGGCTGTTCGGATTGTCGTCGACGGTGGCATCGTTAATGTGCGTCATGCCTGCCTCGATCGCGAGCGCAAAGCGCAGGCCGCGTGATTCGTCGCGAGTGAATACCGCACTCGAAAGCCCGTACTCGGTGTCGTTCGCCACATGTAGCGCCTCTTCTTCGCCATCCACCCTGATCACCGGCGCCACCGGGCCGAAGGTTTCGAACTTCGCGATCGCCATGTCGTTGGTGACGTTGACGAATAGCTGCGGCGGAAGCACCAGGCCGTCGGGATCCCCGCCGAGCACTTGCTGCGCGCCTGCCTCACGCGCCTGCTGCATCAGATCGAGGATGTTCTTAAGTTGCCGCTGATTGATCACGGGGCCGATGACGGTGTCCGGGTCGTCCGGGTTTCCATATTTCAGCGCACTGACGTGGATCTTGAAGCGCTCGACGAATTCGTCATACACCCTGGTGTCGACGATGAGGCGGTTGGCGCTCATGCAGATCTGCCCCTGGTGCAGAAACCGGCTTAATACCGCGGCCGGCACGGCCTGGTCCAGGTCGGCATCGTCGAGCACAACGAACGGAGAATTTCCGCCGAGTTCCAGCGCCACATGCTTGATGATCTTGCTGGTCGCGGCGAGTTCGGCAATATGCCTGCCGACCGAGGTGGATCCGGTGAACGAGATCAGGCGCGGAATCGCATGCTGCGCGAATGCATCGCCGACTTCGCTGCTCGAGCCGATGACCACGTTAAGCACGCCGGGCGGCAATCCCGCCTCCTCATAGATTTTTGCCAGCAGCATTGCGCCGGTGACCGGGGTATCCTGCGACGGTTTGAGCACTACGGCATTGCCGAGCGCGATGGCCGGTGCGACCGAACGATTGGACAGGTATATCGGGAAGTTCCAGGGGCTGATCACGCCGATCACGCCGAGCGGTTGCCGGTATACCCGACTGTCCTTGCCCGGTTCATCGGCCGGAAGGACCCGTCCGGAAACGCGATGCGGGAACGAAGCCGCCTCGAGCGTCACGGCGCGCAGAAGTTGCCATTCCCACTCCGCCTTGACGCGTGTGCTGCCGGACTCGCGGATCAGCCAGTCGACGATTTCTCCGCGTCGAAAATCCATGATTTCCGCAGCGCGCAGCAACAACGCCTTGCGCTCAGTCGGCATGAGCGATGCCCACGGCGCCTGTGCCTTTGCTGCGCGCTCATACGCGTCATCCAGGTCCTCCATGTTGGCAAGCGGGATGTCGAGCAGCGTTTTGCCGGAGTAGGGGTCGGTGTCGTGCAGCGTGCGGCCGCTCTTGCCGGCTCGCCATTTTCCATTGATGTAAAGCCCGGTAAAACCAGAGTAAGGAGGACCGGCCGGGGGCGGTGTGATGGAAACATCAAGCTGGGAACTCACGATCTTTCTCCGGAAGGCGGGTATGCCGCACCGTTCTTTGATGTCACCTCTCGGACTATGTTCAATAGCGCTTTCAGGTAAGATGAAGAAAAAATTCACTACGGAATGGCCCGTCGTTTTACCGTGGGCACATGAGGAGACGAGACATGAGCGAGACGCCTGTCGTATTTGAGCGCAACCCCGCATGGCGGGACGAGGGTTCCAGCCGAGTGCCATACTGGGCCTATACCAGCGACGACATCTACAAGCACGAGCTGGAAAAGTTCTTTTACTCCGGTCACTGGTGCTATGTCGGATTGGAAGCTGAAATCCCGAATCCCGGCGACTTCAAACGCACCGCTGTGGGCGAGCGGTCAGTGATCATGGTTCGCGACCTGGATGGCGGCATCAACGTCGTCGAGAACGCTTGCGCGCACCGGGGTGTGCGCTTCTGCCGCAAGAACGCCGGCACGGTAAAGGATTTCACCTGCCCCTATCACCAGTGGAACTATGATCTCAAGGGTAACCTGCAGGGCGTGCCTTTCCGCCGCGGAGTGAAACAGGACGGCAAGGTCAACGGCGGGATGCCGGCCGATTTCAAACTCGACGAACATGGACTGACCAAGCTGAAAGTGGCCACGCGCAACGGCGTGGTGTTCGCGTCCTTCGACCACCAGGTCGAGTCGCTCGAAGACTACCTCGGTCCCGACATACTGCATTACTTCGACCGCCTGTTTAACGGGCGCAAGCTCAAGATCCTCGGTTACAGCCGCCAGCGGATTCCGGGCAACTGGAAGCTGATGCAGGAGAACATCAAGGATCCTTATCATCCCGGCCTGCTGCATACCTGGTTCGTGGTGTTCGGTTTGTGGCGCGCCGATAACAAATCGCAGCTCATCATGGATGACAAATTCCGGCACGCGGCCATGATTTCCACACGCGGCGCGGCCAAGCCGGGCGAAGAAGTCACCGCCGGCGTCAGCAGCTTCAAGGCGAGCATGACGCTGAATGACGACCGTCTGCTCGACGTGGTGCCGGAGGCCTGGTGGGGCGGGCCTACCGTAGTCATGATGACGCTGTTCCCGACCGTCATCCTGCAACAGCAGGTCAATTCGCTGTCGACCCGCCATATCCAGCCCAACGGGACCGACTCATTCGATTTTGTCTGGACCCATTTCGGTTTTGAGGACGACACGCCCGAGATGGAGCGGCGCCGCCTGCGCCAGGCCAACCTGTTCGGACCGGCTGGCTTCGTCTCGGCAGACGACGGCGAAGTCATCGAGTTTTCGCAGGAAAGTTTCAAGCAGAAACCGTTCTACCGCACCATCGCGGAGCTCGGCGGCCGCGAATGCGGCAATACCGACCACATGGTGACCGAAACGCTGATACGCGGCATGTACGCTTACTGGCGCCGCATCATGGAGGTGTGATGATGGTCGATTTCCAAACGTATTTCGAGCTGACTTCGCTCTATGCCGATTACGCCGCTGTGCTTGATGCGGGGGAGTGGGACAAGTGGCCGGAATTTTTCACTGACGAATGCACTTACCGGCTGCAGCCGCGAGAAAACCATGACCGCGGCTTTCCCCTCGCCACCATGTCCTTCGAAAGCAAGGGCATGCTGAAGGACAGGGTCTACGGCATCAGCGAAACCATATTCCATGATCCTTACTATCAACGGCATGTCGTGGGAGCGCCGCGCATCTTGCGCATAGATGGAGATTGCATCGAGTCGGAAGCGAATTATGCGGTGTTCCGTACCAAGGCCAATGAGTTGTCGACGGTGTTCAATGTCGGGCGGTATCTGGATCGGGTCCGGCGTACAGGAGAGGGGTTGAAGTTCGAGGCGCGCTTGTGCGTGTTTGACAGTGAGATGATTCCGAACTCGATCATCTATCCGATTTAGTTGCCGGATCGTAGGTTGGGATCTGCGGCGCGCGCAAATCCCAACGTTCGGGCATCGGCAAGAGCCTTTCGTCGTGCATCGGGCGGAATGTTGGGATTGCATTCCAACCTACGATTCAAGCGGTTTCAGGTCTCCCAACAACACCGGCAAAAACTCCGACACCGTCGGATGGATATGCACCGCCTGCTGCACCACCGTGTACGGCGCACCCGCGTACATCACATCCAGTACCGAATGAATCACCTCGTCGCCTTCGATGCCAAGTATCGCCGCGCCAAGAATCTTGCTGGTCTCCGCATCGACCAGCACGCTCATGAATCCTTGCGTCTCACCGCGTGCCCTGGCGCGATGCGGCCGACGCATCGGCAGCGTCGCGAACAGCGCCTTCCGGCCTGACGCACGAACCTCCTGCTCACTCATGCCGGCTCGCCCGAGCGGCGGATCGGTGTACAACGCATAAGCCTGGATGCGATCCGTCACTTTGCGATTCTCATGATCGAGCAGATTCGCCGCGACGATTTCATAATCGTTGTACGAAGTATGGGTAAACGCGCCGCGGCCATTCACGTCCCCCAATGCCCAGACACCCGGTACATTGGTCCGCAATTGATCGTCAACCTCGATGTAGCCGTGCATTCCGGTATGTATCCCCGCCTTGTCGAGGCCAAGGTCGCCGGTATTCGGCTTGCGTCCGACTGCCACCAGCAAATGCGAGCCCCTGATCTCCTGCATTGCGTTGTCTGCGTTCACGCTGAGAGAAATCCCATCGTCGCGTTTCGTCACGCTCTGCGCTTGAGCGCTGACCATGATGCGTATGTCTTCCGCTTCGAGGATTCGCCGGACTTCTGCCGAGGTTTCCTCATCTTCACGTCCGATCACTCGCGGACCTGCCTCGATCACCGTGACTTCGCTGCCGAAGCGCCGATACATTTGCGCGAACTCGAGCGCTACATAACTGCCGCCGAGTATCACCAGGTGCTCCGGCAGGAAATCGACGTCCATCATGCTGGAGTTGGTCAGATAGCCGGCGTCTGCAAGTCCTGGTATATCGGGAATCAGCGCACGCGCGCCAACGTTGATGAAGATCCAGTCCGCCTCGAGGACTTCGCCGTTGACAACGACAGTGTGTGGTCCGTCGAAATGGGCATGCCCCTGGATCACGGTGAGATTGGAGGTGTTCTTCAGCCGCTTGGCCAGTCCGTCGCTGAACTCCTTGACCACGGCATCCTTGCGCGCCTTGACGCGCGGCATGTCGACGCTGACATTGCCGTTGATAACGACGCCATATTCTCCCGCTCGGCGTGAAAGATGCGCCACCCGCGCGCTGGCGATGAGTGTCTTGGTCGGTATGCAACCCGTGTTGATGCATGTCCCGCCAAAGCGTTTGCGTTCAACGATCGCCGTCTTCTTGCCGGCGTCGGCCAGTCGCGTGGCCAGGGATGGACCGGATTGCCCGGTGCCGATAACAATCGCATCGTATTTTTGCATGTTCCCTCCGCGTCAGTCTCAGTTTAGTCGGTCCGCCGATGGTCTGAAACTTTTGCGAAGGCGATGTGATCTAGCTGTTTCTGACGTGTCCGTCAGTGACACTTGATGAACGAAACCGGAGTTTGAAATGGCAGCCAAGGTTCAGGTCGTGTTTTACAGCATGTACGGTCACATCTACAAGATGGCGGAAGCGATCGCCGCCGGTGCGCGCGAGGTGCCAAGCGTCAATGTGGAGATGTATCAGGTCCAGGAGCTTGTGCCCGATGATGTGCTGGAGAAGAGCGGGGCAAAGGCGGCGCGCGCCTCATTCGCGCATATTCCCTTTATCAGGCCGGATCAATTGACCGAGGGCGATGCAATTATTTTTGGTACGCCCACGCGCTTCGGCAATATGTCCGCGCAGATGCGCAATTTCCTCGACCAGACCGGCGGATTGTGGATGAGCGGCGGGCTGATCGGAAAAATCGGCAGCGTCTTCTGCAGCACCGCCAGCCAGCACGGCGGCCAGGAGACCACGCTCACCAGCTTCCACACGACGCTCATGCACCAGGGCATGATCATCGTCGGCGCGCCGTATTCCGAGCAGCGGCTGCTGGATATGAGCGAGCTCAGCGGCGGAACGCCCTACGGTGCAACCACCATCACCGGTGCCGATGGCTCACGCCAGCCCAGCGAGAACGAGCTCGCGATTGCGCGCTTCCAGGGGCGGCATGTCGCGGGGTTGGCCAACGCGCTGGTCAAAGGCCGCACCGCCGCTTGAAGTCGCCAGCAAGCATCTTGCAATTCTGCGAGAATCTGCCTCGTACCCCGGTAGTCTTCAAGAAATTTTTCCGCTGGTTCAACCCTGGAGAATGGATGATGAAACTCACCGTCAAACACCTGGCAGGCCTCGCCTCACTGCTAGCGACCACTGCATACGCCCATCACGGATGGAGCGAATACGATTCCACCAAGCCCCTGCAGTTCAGCGGGACCATACAGGAGTCGGGTTATTCCCATCCGCACGGCTTCGTGCATCTCAAAGCCGGCGACAAGACATGGCTCGTCGTGCTGGCCCCGCCATCCCGCATGGAAAACCGCGGGCTGCCGCCGGAGATGCTCAAGCCCGGTAACCGCGCCACCGTGATGGGTTACCAGAACCGGAACAAACCGGAAGAATTGCGCGCTGAGCGCATCACCATCGGTGAGAAGACCACGGAGTTGCGCTAGTGAACCCCACAGCAGCGCACGAAGCCACGGGGGTGCTCGGATGGCTGGCGGCCACACCGCTCTCGAACGCGATGCGCACCGGGTTGTGGACGTACCCGATCGTCGAAATCGTCCATATTTTCGGATTCGTCGTGCTGGTGGGATCTGTGGTCATGTTCGACCTGCGCGTGCTCGGGCTCTCGAAGAATCTGTCGGTGCAGGCTGTCGCCCGTCATTTATTGCCCTGGTCGATTGCCGCTTTGCTGCTGGTGGTCCCGGCGGGACTGATGATGTTCTCCGCGCATCCCGATGACTTCGCCACTAACAACGTTTTCCTCCTGAAACTTGGATTGATCGGTATCGCCGGCATCAATGCGGCGATGTTCCACCTCGGCGTTTACAGTTCTGTCCCGGAATGGGACACAGGAGTCGCTGCTCCCGGCGCGGCAAAATTCCAGGCGGTGCTGTCGATCGGCCTATGGACCTCGGTCATCTGTTGCGGACGCTTGCTGGCCTACACCTGACGTAGCGGAAAGGAGGCGCCATGGCACTCTTCCGGTTTCTCATCCTGTTGCTTGCATTCATGCAGCCGGCCCCGGCAGCGAACAATGACGAGGCATTCTGGTCCGCGCTCAAATCAGGTAAGGCGCCGCGCAGGAATAAGTTGGGCAATTTGGCGGCCGTCGCGGGATGCGGTGCAAGGCGTGAGGAGGAGTCATAGCGAGCTATGGCGACGACGAGCAACGCAGCAACGCGCCCGCTACGGCCA
>JAQGMD010000171.1 GCA_028292565.1 Burkholderia sp.
GCAATATGGAAAAACCAACTCCTGTTCGTCATCCATAACCGCATGGAACGCGCGAAATTCAACCTGGCATCCGACTGGCGCGTTGCGCCAAAAGCACCGCTCACCGCAGGTGTCAATCATGGCGGACTGGCGAACGTTACGATGCCCAAAATGGGCCCCGGAGAATTCTGATGAACAGTATTTCGACTACGCTCGGCAAGCCCCTGCTCGGCTGCGTGCTTGCAATGAACGGATGTATCCTTGCCACAGCGGCAGAGTCCAGGCAGGAGCTCGAACCTGAGCAGGCCTTCGGTTTCGATCAGGTGACCGCGTTGGAACAAATGGGTGAGCCAGCACAAGTGGCTGCGCAGGACGAGGAGGACGGTGCCTACTGGCTCGCGGTGAGCGACAACTTGCTCGATGGAGAGCGCGGCGGATTCGACTTTGGCAACGGCCTGAAGTTTTCCATCGGCATAGAGCGGGCGACTTACATCAACGGCGCGCTGATCACCACCACGTCCTTCAATTTCAACAACCTTGAACGGCTTGGACCGGAACTGGCTGCACAGATCAACCAGTCTGTGTTGGCCCTGATTCAGAACGGACCGCGAAACACGATGGACCGAGGACCTACGGCGGCCGTGGCCCAGGGCGCCAGTGGGCGGAGTAACGCATCGGCATCGGCGCCTGGGGTGGTTCAGAATGCATCGTCCATTGCACCGCCCGCTACTTCTCAGAGTACATCGACAGGCGCTGCGGATAACGCTCAAACGACATGGGCCGCTGCGCGCGCCGAGGCCGCAGCCAACGCGTCGACAGCTTCTGCGGCCACGATCATCCAGAACCTGCCGTCCGCGTTGCCGGCCACTTTTATCCAGAACACATTGAACAATCAGGAGATCCGCAATATGACCGTGATCAACGCCACGGTTAACAGCATGGGGATGATGAAGAGCATGCATTCGCTGTCGACGTTGCAGCAGGCGTTGAATAATGCGATTAGTGCGAGGATGTAGATGGGGATGTGAATCCCGACATTCGGTGCTTCGCACATTGATGGCTTTTATGCGGGCGGCGAACGTTGTGATTGGCCTGCAGTCACACGAGGACCGGAACGCCTTGAGCGCGCACATTTTGGAGATCGTGTCTTCGACATCTGCCCAGTACTTAAGAAACTGAACACAGAGTGGACACGCCATTGTCTACGCGGGATGTTGTCACGCCGCCAATTGTTCGTCGCACGTGACGTAACACCGGGCAGCCAGTTGTTCATTATTCAACCGGTCCGGCATCGCGATATTGCGGGCCACATATGCCAGGAAGCGATCGAGCTCGCGCCATGCGCGAAGATCGTCAATCTCTTTGGAATGGCCCCACAAATGAAATGCGCTGCCGTGTTCGCATGCATGATCGAACAGTGCATACAGACGATCGATCCAGTATCGGTATTGAATCGCGACACGCAAGCCTTCATGCCGCTTCATCCAGTCGCCGCAAGAAGCGAAATTACGATAGAAGACTCTGCTGTCATGCGGATAGAACTGAACGGTGGTCGGCATTTCGAACGGCTTGTCGCCGGCATCGAAACGCAGGTTGGTGACCGTTCTCGCATATTTGAAACCTGCCTGTTTAACCGTTTCTATATCCCTTTGCCGATGCTTCCCGCCGGGATAGCAGAATCCCGCGATTGCGGCGCCGAGCATATCCTCCAGGCGATTTTTGCCTTCGTTGACCTGATAGCGCGCCTGGACCGGATCGAGGAGGTTCAGGTAACAGTGTTCAAAGGTGTGCGATCCGATTTCAAAATGGCGGGCGATTTCACGTAGCTGCGCGGGCGAGACCACGTCGAAGCCCTCGCTATTCCGTACCGGCACGAAGAAGGTGGCATTCAATCCATGCTTGTGCAGCAATGCAGCCATTTTCACATCCGACGGATAACCGTCATCGACAGAACAGGTAAACGCGACGCCCATTGATTAGCTCCACCCTGGTTTCATAAATTTGTCACGGTTGGTCGTGAACGGACGGCGGGCGGTTCGCACTCGCGCCCGCGTGGCCTCACCCTCCAGCGGTTGATGTGGAAAAAACCCGGTTTCGTCGGAGATGCATGGTGGAAGTGTGGGTCCGGAATCTGTCGAAGGAATGAAATGTCGTGTCAGTCTGCAGTGTTTTCCTGCTTTACATCGTTTGACGTATCCGGCATGCAAAGTTCATCGATGCAAACCCGCGGGATTGCGAGAGCGCAAACTGGCTGCCGTTTCGGTGCCGCACGGCTCCAGCCTGGTTGCTTACCGGCGTTCCTCGTCGCGAAATATTCCTATAGCAAGGCGAGTTGATAATAATCAAGCGCTTCCCTGTTACATCTTGCTACATTTCCTGACGTTGACCAAAAGTCGAGAGGATTGCTTTGCCGCAGACCCGTCTCCCCATCCAGCTGATGCATCCCGTGCTCGGCCCTGCGGTGCGCGCTCGCGCACATGACGGCATGCTGTCATCCAGGCTTCGGCCGCGCCGGCTTCATAGCGAAAAACGGAGCGTAGCGCGCTCATGAGCACGACCGGGAAGGGGGAGCAATCGTGATCGCCACACTGGAAAGCAGGAAAGCTCGCATCCTGACGGTGGACGACGACAGTCTCGTGCTGGCTATGCTCGCCATCAAGATACGCAAGGCCGGATACGACATCGTGCAAGCGAGTTCGGCTGAGGAAGCGCTCGACGTCATTGCCGAGAATCAGCCGGACCTGGCGCTGCTCGATATTTCGATGCCTGGTATGTCCGGCATCGAACTGGCACAGCGCCTGCGCGCTGAAACCGATATTCCGTTCATGTTCCTGTCCACCCATACCGAGGCCGACATAGTGCGGCAGGCCACCGCCCAGGGGGCCATCGGTTACTTGGTGAAGCCCGTGGATTTTACCCACGTGATTTCCGTGATAGAGGCGGGACTCGCGCACACACGAACGCTGCAAGATTTGCCGAATGAACATGAACGCGCCTCACGCTGTCAGCGGGAGGCGGATCTGTCCGGAAGATACGCAGAACTGGTGGAGATTGAAATTCTCCTGCAGCAGGCACAAGCACGTACCTCTCGCCCATACGAAACTGAGCCCGGGTGCAAGGCGGATGACGGCCACCCGACCAGCCGCACACACGCCGAAATCAGGACACTTGAAGGCCATATCGAAAGCGTGTGCAACATCCTTGACGCGTATCGCGGTTGCAGCGCATCGCCTGCACTTGACATGCAGGCACGTGACGATCTGGGCAAGATCACGGGCAAGCTGGTTCTCGGCCTGTTGCGTCGCGAGACGCCCGCACTGCTCGGCAAGTACCGTGCAGCTAACCGCCGCGTCTGGTGCATCGTCCGTGCGCTGAAAGATGTTTCGCTGACCGACGGATCGGATCCGCGTCAGGGCGACCTGCATGCGATTCTTGACGCGGCGCTCGAATCAGCGCTCAGTCAAACCATTTCAAGGGCTGCGGTGGGCAAGGAATACACCGCGCTGACCTCGCTGCAACACATGCCCGCGGAGCTCGGCCGGGTGTTCATGAATCTGTTCGTCAATGCGGCCCAGGCAGTCGCTGAAAACGAGCACGCGCTGATCAACGTGCGTACCGGCATGACGGCCCAACAGGTATGGGTGGAAGTCAGTGATAACGGCTGCGGTATCGCGCAGGAAAACCGGGAACTGATTTTCCATCCCTTCTATACAACCAGGCCCGCCGGGGCAGGCGTCGGGCTCGGATTATCCATGTCGCGTGACATTGTGCGCAAGCACGGCGGCGACATCGCCGTCACCAGCATGCCGGGCGCGGGAAGCGTTTTTCGTGTAAGCCTTCCGTTGTCACCGACGTAGGGCGAGTCGCGACCCGCCGGATGTTTGGCGTTTCGAATCCGCGCGCATGCATATAGCCATATAAATTCATTCCCTCTCCGCGAGCAGACGACGAATCGAGAGCGCCCTGGTTGCGACAAAGATCTCCCGCAACAGGTAAACAAAGCTGCCTATCAGCGAAAGCATGCCGAGCACAAACATCACCGCGATAAACTGGGACAGCGGGACCTTCATTGCGCTGCCCACGAACAACGATGCGATGACCACGCAAATCAGCAATCCGCAAGCGGTGCTCAATGTGAAGGCGCGATTGATCAGGTGGGCGCGTCGATAAAGCTCCTCGAGTTCCGAGTATGCAGCCGAATGGTCCGCCGACGGCGTCGCATGGATGCGCTCTTCCAGCAAGCGGGAACGATCAATGATGCGTCCGAGCCGGCTGGTCAGGACCGACAGCTTGGTACCTACACCGGTCAACAGAAAAACCGGCGCAATCGCCAGTTGAATGATGTGACCAATGTCACCCAGCTGTATGTCGATAGGCATCAATGATCCCGAAAATCAATGGTTTCTGTCGCGTGCAACGTATGTGGCGACAATAGTCTAACAGTTGACCGGAGCTGCAATCCATCGTCGCCGGCATAACTTCG
>JAQGMD010000180.1 GCA_028292565.1 Burkholderia sp.
TCGGGCACGAGGATCTTGGCCAATTCTGCAGTGGCTTCGACGAACGGGGTCAGATCTTCGACGTAGCGGCCGGCGTACGGATTCTCGATCACGACGGCGATACTGCCCATCAGGATCGGCTCGGTACGGGCGGGACCGCCTTCGTGGTAGACCGACTCAACGTTAAGCAGTTTTTTACGGATTTTGATCAGCGGCGACATGCGGGACTCCTAAGCAGTTAATGGATTTGAAAACAGGGACTGGGATTTACGCTTCTGGCGGCGCTTCCCCAAACTGCACGCCTGCCCATTGCTCAAAGTGACGGATGGGATAGACGTTATCTTGCTGGCCATCGCCCTGGGTGATGGCGAAAGCGAGGAACTGGCGTGCCGCCGGGCTCACGAGCATGGGAACACCCAGCTTCTCGGCCTCGTCGATACACATCTTGATGTCCTTGTGGAGCAACTCAGTCGTGAAGCGGACCGGGAAGCTGCGGTCCAGCACGCACTGAGGGATACGCTCCAGTGTGGCGAAGGAGCGGCCGCTCGAGACGTTCAGTACGTCGAGCATGGTCTTGGAATCCAGGCCGGCCTTTACCCCATAGACCAGGGCTTCGCAGCTCGCGACCATGCTGGTTGCATACAGCGTGTTGTTGATGATCTTCATAGTCTGGCCCAGGCTTGGATCGGCGCCCAGGTAGAAAATGTTTTTGCCGATGACACGCAGCAGCGGCTCGATTTCTTTATAAGTGTCTTCAGGACCAGCGGGCATCACAGCCAGCGTGCCCTTCTCGGCCGCCACTGTGCCACCGGAGACCGGCGCGCCGATCATGGAGATGTTGCGAGCCTTGAGCAGAGTCTCGATTTCCTTGGTGACCGACGGTCCCGTAGTGGAAAGGTCGACCACGATACGTACGGCGCTACCCTGGGCCACTTCAGCGGCCACATCGGCGACGATGCGCGGCATAGACAGGCAGAGCAGGACTATCTCGACTTGCGAAGCGAGTTCCTTTGCGCCCGCGACTGGCTGAGCGCCCTTCTCCACCAGGCGCTGCTGCATAGCCGGGTTACGGTCGTGGACCAGCAGTTCGTGGCCGGCGGCCAGCAGGCGCGTGCCGAAGTGCACACCGATGTTTCCGAGGCCAATGAGTCCGATTTTCATGATGAAGCGTTCCTAAGTTGGTGTTGGTGCCTGCCATGCGCATGTATGTCGCGGCATGTAAGCGTTCAACCAATATTAGGGGCGGCGCGAGTCCGCAGCAATTTCGGATTGTGGGGAAGGGTATAACCTTGTGTTAAGAGACCTATGCCAAAACCGGTTCGGATCGTACGTAGGCTATAAACGGTGGGGCACGCCCCAATCCACGCCAGTTAACTTTTTGACATGCCCTTAAGGATCTCGGCGAACTTGTCCGCATGTGTTTTGCGCGTATCGAACACGGACCGTACGATGCTGGGCGTGAGCAGAATCTCATCGGCCAGCGGCAACACCTGCAGATCAGGGTATTCGATCCCCTCGACGGTAAATTGGTCGACCATCGCGATGCCGGCGCCCGAACGCACAAGGGAGCACGCCACATCGGTCTGGTGGATGTCGATGCGGGAGGACAGCGTCAGGTTGGCCTTACGGAAGGCGGCTGTCACTAACTGACCGAATGGAATGGATGGATGGTGGGCGATGAGTGGATAGCGTGCCAGGTCAGCAATGGAGACGGTGGCCTGCTGTGTGAGTTCGTGCCCGAGAGGGACCAGGCAAACCATGCGGCCTTCCATGAATGGCTCCACCGTGAGGTTGGGATGTTCCACTGGCAGAACCGAAACGGCAATATCTACCTTGTTGCTGAGCACCTCCTGCGCCATGCTGTTGAGGAGCGTAGTGCGGTAATTGATGCGGATATTAGGATAGCGTTGCGCGAATTTCGTGATCGCCTGCGGAATCAGGCTGCGTGAGAGGCAGGGGCTCGAGGAGATGTTGAGCGTGCCTGACGGGCCTTGCGCCAGTCCGCGTGCGAAGTCGTCCACGCGCAAGGCCTGCTGGTAAAACTCATCAACTTCGCGAAACAGCGCCTCGGCCTCTGGCGTGGGCACCAGCTTGCCCTTGATGCGGCTGAACAGTGAAATGCCTAACGTGAGTTCCGTATGCGAAATGATCCGACTGACAGCCGGCTGCGAAGCGAAGAGAAGCTTGGCCGCGCCATTGATGGAGCCGGTGAGCATGACCGCCCGAAAAACTTCCATTTGGCGCAGGCTGAATTTCATCAGTTTTGCGCGAGATACCCCGTCCTTCAGGGCGGGGAGGGATAGCGCGTCACGCGAAGCGTGACCTGCTCTCGCTTTGCCTTGGTCTGAGGCTATCCTTGTTAAACGAATATCCGTAGCCGTCGGCACGCTGCACGATGATGCAATGTCGATGGCTGATTCCTTGCACGACCACCGGCCTTCAGATCGGGGTAGTTGACGTCTCGCTCACTTCCAGCAAAGTTTAGTGTTGTACAACCTCAGCGCAACTTTTGCGGCAAAAGCCGCCGGATTCTAGCATGCACTTGCACAGTGCCCTATCCTCCCATGGTCGGCCACGAGGTCGTGACAATATCGTCACCTGCGCCCTTTTCGTTGTCGTTAAGCCCTGCCCTGTCGTAGTGTTCACCGCAGAGATCAACAACCTTCCGGACTTTCTCCGCGATCGTCGCTGCCGCATCCTGCGCATGCCCATGCGACACACATCGGACAAGGCATTCTCCAGCGTGCTTTCGCGGCCGCGTTCTCCGATGCGCAGCATGTGCTTGCTGGAGCCTTCGTGCGTCACCCCGTCCTAAAGCGGCGACAGACGATATAAAGCGCGCTGCCCCGACAGTTCTACTGCCTGTTCAATCACTTCTGAAAGCGATATGACGCTCCGATCGAGATGAATCAGTCCCTGCGTGATGCGGCCCACGTCCAGCAGATCGTCGACAAGCCGGGTCATATGGCCAACTTGGCGGTTTAAAATTGCAGCGGCTGGGCTTATTGGCGAGTCGGGCGGGGTAAGGGTACGAATAATCTCGGTAGCGGTGCGAATCGGAGCGAGCGGGTTACGCAATTCATGACCGAACATGGCTAGAAACTCGTCCCTTGCCCGTAACGCGTTGTTGAGTTCCGCGGTGCGGCCGGCTACCCGCGATTCCAACTCCATATTGAGCTGATGCAGATTTTCCTTGGCAATCTTCAACGATGAGCTTTCAAGGAGCTCCCAGTTCTCTTTGCGGCGCGTCGAAATGCCATTGCCAAGGCCAGGCGCGAGGTGCAGTAGCGTGCAGACCGGTTTCTGCATCATGCGAAAATATCCGTCCGCTGCCTGATCAGCGCCGCAAACATATGGATGCGCCGGCAGCTGGTTGATCTCTTTGCCGTAGACGCAAGGCGATGACGTAAATCGTGCAAGCGGAACGATGCGGACGCCGATGTCCACGATCGTTCCTGGTTCACAGCAATGGCTGCCGAATGAACGCCGCCGTATCGCGGCAAGCGATCATTCGCTGTTTCACTCGATCTTTATATTGCCTTTGCGGATCACAGCGCTCCAGGCTGCGATATCGGCATGCATCAACGAGGTGAGTTCCGCCGGCGAGCCGGGGATTCCGACATAGCCGTTCGCCACTAGCTTCTCCTTGACCTCCGGCACTCGCAGCACCTTGTTCAGTTCCGCCGTCAGACGATTCGCTACCGCAGGCGGCAATCCTCGCGGTCCATACATTCCTAACCAGGAGACCCGCGGATCGAAACCGGGGAAGGCTTCATTCGCGGTCGGTATGTCGGGCGTCCCTTCAAAGCGGGTGTCGTCCATAACCGCGAGTATGCGCAACCTGCCCTGCTTGGCATGCGGAAGAAACGTCACCAACGTGCCGAATCCGACCTGCACCTGGCCAGAAAGCAAATCCGACATTGCGGGTCCGCCTCCCTTATAGCCGACATGGAGAATATCGGTCCCGGCAACCTGGTTAAGCATCTCGCCGAGCAAATGGGGTGATGTGCCGGCGCCAGGGCTGCCGTACGCGATCTTCCCCGGATTTTTCTTTACATAGCTGACGAGTTCTGCAAGCGTCATTGCCGGCACTTTTGGATTGATTGCAATTGCCGTCAGGTTTTTCACAAGCGGACACAAAGGTGTAAAGTCCTTGAGTCCGTCATAGGGCGTTTTCCTCTGCAGGGCGATCGGCAACGTATGCGTGCCCGGATTCCCCATGCCAATGGTATATCCGTCCGGGTTTGATTTCGCCAGTTCGGCAGTTCCGATAATTCCAGCGGCGCCGCCCTTGTTGTCCACGATGATTGTCTGTCCCAAGCTTTCGCTGAGCCTGGGTGCGATCACCCGCGCGAGGAAGTCAAATGATGCGCCGGGCGGATAGGGCACGACCAACCGAATCGGCTGGGTTGGCACCCATTGCTGCGCTCTCGCGTAAAGCGGCAGTGCAGCGCACGCGCCGATAAAGACTCTTCTTGTCATTTTCATTCGCTGTCTCCTCTGTGATTAATGTAAATCTTATGACGGCGCCGCGCAGGAATAAGTTGGCCAATTTTGCTGGCCGTAGCGGGCGCGTTGCTGCGTTGCTCGTCGTCGCCATAGCTCGCTATGACTCCTCCTCACGCCTTGCACCGCATCCCGCGACGGCCGCCAAATTGCCCAACTTATTCCTGCGC
>JAQGMD010000087.1 GCA_028292565.1 Burkholderia sp.
TGGCCGTAGCGGGCGCGTTGCTGCGTTGCTCGTCGTCGCCATAGCTCGCTATGACTCCTCCTCACGCCTTGCACCGCATCCCGCGACGGCCGCCAAATTGCCCAACTTATTCCTGCGCGGCGCCTTAATCCGCGGGCTGTCAACGTCAACAGGAACGGCTCTTACGACGTTGGCCTCATGCAGATCAACAGCACCTGGTCGAGCAAGCGGGATCTGCGTGTGAAGTACGCGAAGAAGGTTTACAAGAATATTCCGCCTTCGGCGCTGGGTGTTACTCAGTAATTCGCGGTCTGCATGCGCTAGCGATTCCACGCGGGCAAGGAGTACGCACCCTACGCGGCTGCAGGAGACGAGGACTCACCCTTACTCACCTGCCCGGCAAGCTCAAGACGATACCCGTGGCTGTAAGCCGTTCGAATACTAACCCCACGCTCCGCGCCAAGCTGCAGCTTCTTCCGCAATTTGTAGACATGCTGTTCGATAGTGCGGCCGGCGATTTCGCTGCCGACGCCCCAGATTGCCGCGCCTATGGTTTCGCGAGAGATGTAGACGCCCGGCGAGGAGAAGAGCAACCACGCCATGGTGAATTCGCGCGGCGTAATTTCTATGGCAACGCCCTGATAGGAAAACCTGCTCGTTTCACCATCGAGGGTGAATCCTGAAAGCTCGATGATGCGCCGTGCCTGGCGGCGCCCGCTGCGGCGCATGACAGCATTGATGTGGGCGACGAGCTCAATGGCTCGAAGGGCCGTATCAGGAAATCATCGGCGCCCGAGTTAAGGGCATCCGCGACCCACTCGGGATTGCGTACGGCACAAATGACCAGGACGGGAGTGCTGTCGCCAGAACGGCAACTCAGCCAGGAAAAAATATTTTCACTGCCACGCATTTCGTCGCCGATATCGGCGACGATAAAATCAAAACTGCGGCGGCGGAGCGTACGTAACAGCAGGGTCTCGGAAGTACAGCGTTCGCCCCCCAAAGCCGGCGCCAGACAGAGCTGCTTGCAGCTGCTCATAAGAAGCATCGTTTCGGACGTAGCATGCAATATCCATTTGCTCCTGCGCGTTGGTGTCAGTGGCAACGAACGACGCTCACTCACCCCTACGATCTGCCGCCGCACATTATCCGGATGGGATGCCAAAAAGTGATGTGAGCATAGCCGCGAAAAGCCTTGCTTATAGTAAATCGTATTTACTGGTTTACGCGTTGCATAAAGGTACGGAAGCGTCGGATAAATTTAATTTGAAGTATTAATGCTTTTCTGAATTGCTTTTGAGGTTGCGCAGGTAACCGCGCTCACGACACATTTTTTAACAGACGAGAAATGAGGCATCGCATTCAATTGCACGGACCTTCTTGCTGGATATGCCGTGCTGGAATGGAAGAAGGACCGATGGGAGGGGAATGGCGCAACAGGCGGCTTGCGTGCCTGTTGCGCCGGAATGCATAAGTGCTTACTGCCTTTTGAAGAAACGCCGCTCGCGTCCGTGTCCGGAGTCGCCGATCGCATGTGCCTTCACCAGGTTATGCAGCGCGCTCGTCTGGCGCTGGGAGAGTTTCTTGAGTTGGTCTTTCGATAGCGAGATTCCCAATGCCCTGATCGCGGCTTCGAGGATTTCTTTCGCCGATTGCGGCTGGGCGGTAATCAGGTTGGGCCAGAAGTCCTTGCCCGTGGAGGGCAGGCTCGCGCCGTTGGCGCCATTGCCACGCGGCTGAATGCGAGGCTTGCGGCCACGCTTGGCCGGGGCTGCGGCATGGCGCGACTTGCTGCCGTTAGCCGATTTGTCCGGGCTCCCCTCGACGCTGTCGATTTTGGCGAGCGCCTCTTCCAGAGCATCGACGCGTGACTGATAAAACATGGCGCCCTTGCGTGCATGTTCAAGCTCGGCCCTGATCGCCTGTTTTGCGGATTTCAGATTGGACATTTGGCACTCCTCTTATGTTAGCAAATTGTCAAAGTAACGATTCTACCAGCACATTTATATTTTATTGATAAAGCTTGGTTCTTATTTTGCGGATTTCAAGGATTGATTTTGTGAAGTGACTCATGCGGCCAAATGATTCCGTTCAGTCGCGCGAAAAGTAATGCGGAATGTTTGCTTCACTGCGTTACTCACTTGATGCAATGCCAACGAATTTAATTCGCCTGAAAGGGTGTAGCAATGAGCCAGCTTACCACCGGTCCTGATACCGACCATGGTGCCGCAGCGGCTCCGGTCAAGCGCGCCTGCCCGGGCCGGAGCGGCCGTGGAAGGATTGCGCGCACTCCTGCCGAGGAAGACCTCCTGGCCGTGCACGCCGATCTCGCCATATTGAATGACCGCATTCCCAGGAAGTGAACGGGCGGTGACGGACGTTAGCACCACGCTTTTCCGACAGGACTTGTGCCGCCGTCCGGAAATGAAGTATCGCCTATGCTTTATTGGCTTGCCAAACAGATCGAACGAGAAAACGCGGAGCTAGCGCACCATACGGCGCCACTCAAGGAGGTGCACCGCGGTTAACCGCATATTCCACTCCTCGGTTAAATGAGCGGCGGGCGGTCGTCAGAAATCCATTTCCAGAGAGCTCGTCATGTTTGTGAAATTTGAGCCGAGAAGATTTCGAAACAGGAAAAAGCATTAAAGGCCGCCGCGAGCGACGTGCGCAAACTCATTCATGTTGCATTCGGCGTCCCTAAATCAGCAAAGCCATACGACGCGACGTTGCAAATGCTTGACTGCAATCACAGTATTTACATTTGCCCTGCAGTTGACAGAGTAGTCAGGGCGGGCAGACTACAGTTGCGGAGTCGCACAAAGCACCCAGCGCGACACCTCGGATTGCGCACATGCGGTAAAGCTGAGGGTTTCGTAGTGGTACGCTTTCAGACCCTCCATCAGTACGCCCCGATTCATCAGGTTGGATGCGGTGAAATAGATTCGGCCGCCGCGATTCAAATGGCACGAAGCCTCCTCGAGGAAGCGCGCAAGCAATTCCCCATTGGGATCGCAGAGCGCCGTTTCCGCGTCATGCTCGATCGCCTTGTCAAAGAGAGGCGGATTGAACAGGATCGAATCAAACTGCCTGCTCTGGAAGCTCGAAAAGAGATCGCTCCATACGACCTCTGCAGTTATGCCGACGCGTCGGAGGTTTTCAGAGGCGCTGGCCAGTGCTGCGTCGGATATGTCGGCAAGCACAAGCGCCATCCCGCGCCGGTAGAGAGAGATCCCGACAAAGCCGCTTCCACAGCCCAGGTCCAATACCGAATGCCCGAGGGATTTTTTCGATATGGCTTCGGAGAGGAAGCGCGACGAAAGTCCGATTCCAGGGTGATAGACGTTTGGCGGAAGATAGAGATCCACACCATTGATCGAAGCCGGCGGTTGCGGTCGCGACAGGTTCGCAACATGCTTCGCATGATCGTCAAAGGTTTTCGTGGTGGGATGTACCCAGCTGTGCGAAATATCGGTGGTGACGGTTGTATGTGATTCGTCAGGGCGTGCACGCATCAGTGATTCCTCTGGATGTACTTGCAAGGTGAGTGGTGCGCATCACGGCTTCGGTTCCTTGGTGCAAGGCGAATCTTGGGAAGATGGAACCATTTTTTTGGTGGACCCAACACGAATATGAGGAAGACCAGGGGAAACTGTATGCCTATACGTCAGTGATTGCGGGGTCGCGGTGCCGGCGATACGCGTGCTGCGACGGGTGGCCCGCTGAAGGGCGCTAAGGTGATTGCGGGGAAGGTTCGGAAAGCGCGTACGCAAGGCGATTGTAATGCACGTCCTGATCGAACTTCTTCGCTGGCCGACGCTTCGGTGATGCAGGAGGGGTCGGCTTCCGGATCTTGAAATCGGGCCAGGGTGGTTCTGCCTTCTCCGGCACGCGCGCTGAGGTTTAACCCTCAATTATCGTTCCCTGGATTGATGCGGGAAAAAAGACACTGTCATTTCGAACGAAGTGAGAAATCTCTCCCGCCTGCGCAGTGCCTTAGATGCCACCACTGCGCAAATGTCAGCGAATGTGAAAGCGTGACAGTAGTACTAATCGATCAGCATCCGCGTAAACTCCTGCACCGGCAGCGGCTTGCTGAAGTAGTAGCCCTGGATTTCATCGCATTGATGCGCTTGCAGGAAGTCTAATTGCGCTTGCGTTTCGACGCCTTCGGCCACCACTTTCAATTTCAGAGCCTTTGCCATCAGCAGGATGGCGTTGACGATTGCCGCGTTGTCCGCATCGAAGGGCAGTTCCTGTACAAAGGACTGATCGAGTTTGAGTTTATCGAGCGGCAGTTTCTTCAGGTAGCTGAGGCTGGAATATCCGGTGCCGAAATCGTCCATCGAGAGCGCAAGTCCGAGGGTCTTCAATTTGCGCAGCGTCGCGATCACCTGGTCGGGCTGGCGCATGATGACGCTTTCCGTGAGTTCGATCTCGAGGTACTGCGGTGCGAGACGGCTGGTCTTCAGCGCATTCGACACCTTGTCGGCAAACTTCGGATCGGTGAGCTGCAAGGCCGAGACATTGACGCCGATCGGCATCGGTTTCAGGCCCATGTCCTGCCAGTTGCGATTTTGCTGGCAAGCCTGCATCAAAACCCATTCGCCGATTTCGACGATAATACCAAGCTCCTCGGCAAGCGGAATGAATTTCACGGGCGGCACCCATCCCATTTGCGGATGTATCCAGCGCAACAGCGCTTCGGCCCCGACGATTTCGCCGGTAGCGCCGTGGACTCGCGGCTGATAGTACAAATGCAGCTCCCGACGTTCGATCGCTTTGCGCAAGAAGCGTCCTATCTCGACGTCAGAATATTTGCCCAGGTCGCTCGCGTAGTTGAAGAAGCGGTATGTCCTGCGTTCGCTCTCCTTGCCTTGATACATCGCGGCGCCGGCGTTTTTGATGAGCGTGGTCGAGGTGCATCCGCCGTCCGGATACATGCAGATCCCCACGGTCGTGGTTACGTAAATCTCGTGGCCATCGACGTTAAAGGGTTCGCTTGCAACTGTGTTTTGCAGTGCGCTCGCGATTTGGGCGGCTTCGTCGTTGATCGCCAGCTTCGGCAACACCACAAGGAACTCGTCGCCGCCGAGACGGGCCAGCAGACCTGAGCCGTTCAGGGCGCTATTCAGGCGTTGTCCGACGGCTTGCATCACCAGGTCGCCGGTCTGGTGGCCGTGCAGGTCGTTGATATCTTTCATGTAATCGATATCAATAAAAATCACCGTGAAGCGCGTTGTATTCTTCTCAGCACTTTGAATCGTCAATTCAAGATATTCAGCGACAGCGGTTCGGTTTGGAAGTCCCGTCACAGGGTCGCAGGGGGCCTGGAAATGCTCTGCCATTTCAGTGGCGTCCATGCCATGTTCAACTGTGGGGATTTTGAGTGTGACAGTAAAGTGCATACGCCTTATCTCTTTCCTTGCTGACAATTAATCAGGGACTTACCGTAAGCGCATATCAGATTGTCATGAGTGCTGTCCGGCAACGATTTGGTTCCATCCGCGGCCGACGATCTTCGTTGGCTTGATTGCAAGAAAAATGCATCTATATTGTTTATATTGCGCCCGGGGTTGGGAGAAGAAAATGAAATCAATCCGGCATTTCGGTCTCTTCGTTGTCTTGTGCTGCGTGGCCGGATGCGCCAACCTGGAAGAGGTGCAATCGTTCGCCGCCGAGTCGGCAAAGCTTTCCGCCTACGCCGAACTGACCGTCCGTTTCCGCGATACTTATGAGCGCGAGAAACCCTACCTGACGGACGAAGCGGATCGCATTGCGAAGGATAACGACAAAATGCGCAAGGAGGCTTATGCAGATCTCGTCAAAATTCATCAAGGCGTTTCCCTGTACATGCAAACACTGGCGAAGCTCGCCGGCGACGACACGTTTGACCTCACCAGGCCCATCGGCACATTAGCAAGCGGCATTCGGGCTTTTCCTGACCTGGGCATACAGAAGTCTCATGTGGATGCCTATTTCAGTCTCACCAGAATCATCACCAGATGGACGGGCACCGGCTATCAGCTGCGTGCAGTGAAAAGCATGCTTGTTGAAGCGGACGCGCCGATACAAACGCTTTTGGATGGCATGCTTGCACTCGCTAACTATTATGAAAAAACCAATGAAAACGAACGAGGGACGGTACTGGGCTTGCTCGAAGTTGAGATTCCTTTTGCAAACGCGTCGAAGGACCGGCTGCTTTCGACGCTGGCGAAAGCGCATATGCAGGCGAAGTCGTCTGAATATCAAACCGCTAAACGGAAGTATTCCGAAGCCGCGCGCGGGCTTCGCAGTATCGCGGAAGGGCACCGGGAGCTGGCTGCGAATGTCGACAAGCTGCCTGACCAGCAGACGCGGGCAATGGTTGAGAAATTCGCCAAAGACATACAGACCGTGCGGGACAACCTGAACACTATCGGCTGGTAGGAGGACGCACATGGCCCTGAAGACGCCGAAAGAAGTCGAGGAACTTGCGGATGGCCTTACCGAAAGCGCCGATGCGCTTCATAAGCAGCTGCTCAAGCAGATCAGGAAAGGCAGCGTGAACCAGGCTCAAGCGCAAATGATGTTTCAGGACGAGGCGATATTGCGGCAGAAAGCTAATGGGCTTTATATCGATGCGGTCAATTGTGTGGTGGCTGATTTACCGACTGCTCAGAGCAAGTTGGTCGATCTGGTTGCGGCTGCGAATGCGAAGCTGAAGAAGATGAATGATGTTGAGAAGATTATTGATCTGGTTGCGGATTTGCTGGTGCTTGCGGCCGCCGCGTATGCGGCGAAGCCTGGGCCGCTGTTGGCTGCGTTGGAAGAGGTTCGGAAGGATTTGAAGGCGCGGAAGTGATGGGGGTCTGGATTGGGATTGCATCCAAACCGTTAGCCGCAACCTTAAACCTGCAATCATCACCCGGCCCGAAACCGCCGTATAGCCGCATCAACCATCCCCTCCGCACTCCCTCTCCCCGCATACTCCTGCCGCAGAAAATGCGCATCACTCCCCTCATGCACCGTCTCATAAAGATGCTGCAACGCCGGCACGCTCCCGAGCGATTCGGCATAAGGCTCGATATGCCGCAACGTGGTGAGGATATCTTCACGCAGCGACAAGGTTTCATAAGTCTTCGGATGCACCAGCGTCCCATCCAACCCAAAACGGCAAGCCTGAAACCGGTTGTAGTTGTAGACCAGGTAATCATCTTCAGCAGGCGCCGGCTCTGTGCGTTCAAGCAGATAGCTGCACAGCGCCTGCAAATAACAGGCGAGGGCGGCGGCGCGTTCCACTGTCAGAGGCGTGTCGCACACCCGCAGTTCTATCGTTCCGAATTCCGGCTTGGGCCGGATATCCCAATAGAAGTCCTTCATGCTTTTGACGATGCCGGTATGCTCCATCTTCGAGAAATAGTCATTCACGAAATCGTCCCAGCGCAGCACGAAGGGAGCACGCCCGCTGAGTGGGAAAGCAAACACCGAATTTAACCGCGCCGAGTTGAACAGCGTATCCCGTCCCTGCACATAGGGCGACGATGCGGAAAGGGCGATGAAGTGCGGCACATAGCGGCTCAGCGAATGCAAGAGGAACAGCGCATCGTCACCGGAGCTGCAGCCGACGTGCACGTGCTGTCCGAAGATGGTGAACTGCTTAGCCAGGTAACCGTACAGAGCGGACACCTCTTTGAAGCGCGGCTTGGAAAATATTTTTTGCTCCGACCACTTCTGGAACGGGTGCGTGCCGCCGCCGCAGATGCCGACGTTGAGCGTATCGCCGGCACGCACCAGGGTGTCGCGTATGTCCTGCAACTGGTTCAACAGTCCGGTGTGGTTGGTCTGCACGTCGGTGCAGATCTCGATCATGCTTTCGGTGATTTCAGGCGTCACGTTGCCCGGAAAGGGCTTCCTGCCCAGCAGGTGCAGCAGGTCGGGACTTGACGCCGACAGGTCGAAATCGCTCAGGCTGACGAGTTGCAGTTCCAGTTCCACGCCGAGCGTGAGTGCTTCAGATTTTCCAAAGGGTTCAAGCGGCATGATCAGCTCTCCGTCGTGTTGGGTGTTTCTTTCGCCCAGACCAGGGCACGCTGGGTGAGGATCGGACCGACCAGCTCCAGCACCAGGGTTATCGCAGCGAGGGCAACCAGTTCATCGACCAACGCAACGCCGAGATGACGCGTCTGCTCCAGCAGCAGGATGACAAATACCGAGATTGGCGCCAGCGCCAATCCCGTCAACGCACCCTTGCGCCAGGTAACGCCGCTGAAATGGGAAAGAGCCGCGACGCTGATCGTCTTCGTCGCCAGGCGCGCCGCAACCAATGCCAGCGCAAGGCCGAGGCCGCTGGTGACGCGATTCCATTCGATGGTCGAGGCGGCAAACATGAACAGCAGCACAGTCAGCAAGTCTCCGAGCGCGCCGAAGTTTCGCTGCGTCTGGCTCAGGGCCACGCGACGATGACGCGCGACCAGGCCGAAAGTCAGGGCCGCCAGCACCGGCGAAAGCTTGAGCGCATCGGTCAGCGCAACCAGCAGGATGACCGCAATCGCAAACGCGACCGTCGCGTCCTGCGCAAGATTACCGAGTCTCCTCAGGACGGCGGGTACGATCACGCCAAATACCCCGCCGAGTCCGGCGGAGACGAGCAGCGTGATCAGGCTGTGCCAGATTGCTTGAGACAGGCTGCCGGAAGTCTGGAACACCCAGAAGCCGACGATCACCTTGAAGGTAAAGACAGCGAGCACGCAGTTCAGCGCGGTCAGGTGCAATACCCGCTCCGTCACCTGGCCCGAACTGCGCTGTTCGTTCACCACCCGCATGATGCCAGCGGGCGAAGTGGACATCGCAAGTGACGCTAACAACATCGCCGTCATCATCGGCGTATCGAACCATAGTGCGACGCTGTAGACGACCGCGAATGTGCAGAACGACTCAAGGACGCCGGTTGCCGTGATCCAGGGATTGGCGCGCAGCCAATGCAGGTTGATCCGATAACCGAATTCGAACAGGATCAGGCCGAACGCGATATTGGCAAGCAGGATGATGTTGCTGCCATCCGCGAGTTGCAGGACGCCGGTCTGCGCGTTTGCCAGCACAAAGCCAACCACGCCATAAATGCTGATGCGCGGCAAACCGGTCCAGCGATGGCCGAACTCGCCGGCGACCCACGCAAGCGCAATCGCGAATGGCCAGGCGAGATTGGTAGCAATCAAAAAAATATCGGGCATGGCGCTCCTTATTCAAAACACGTCTGGCGTTACAGCCATGGATAAATGTCAGCACGACGACTATCGTCGGGACTACGCGCGGCGCTTCATCAGGAATGCGGCAAGTGGGGCCGCGTGAAGCGCGAAGGTTTTGTGGATGCGCTTCGGACGAGAGCGGGAGCCATGATCCGGAGCGCGGCGAATTATCGGTGCATTTGCGGATCAGGACAAGCAGGTAAAAAGAGAAGCTGTTTGCGGTTGACTTGATCGAGTGCTAATGCATGCGGACAAATTATATTGCTTCACATGTGGTTTTGCGGCAAACTATTTGGCTGTTTACGGTGGGTTTGATCGCAGTTTGTAGGGCGGAAAAGCGAAACGTCTTCCGCCATCTGGGGCGAGCCGGTCGCGGAGCCTCCAAGCCAATTCACGCAGCCGGATCAACCACCCCGGTTCTTCCAACCCCCCTCATCACCATCCCAGGAGGACCAATTTGCCCCTATTCGATTTCTCAACCTACGACGAAGCACTAGCCGGCACC
>JAQGMD010000209.1 GCA_028292565.1 Burkholderia sp.
TTCCGGCGGCATGCGTGGCGATGTACCCGATGATGACGCAATGCTGCGGGATGCGAAGATTGTCCTTGATGATTTTTCCACGCAGTTCGATAGGCCACCATTGCTACTGGGGGACAGCATGGGTGGCGCCTTCGCAGCCCGCTTTGCCGTTGGCGCCTTCTCGCACTTGCGCGGACTGATCCTGGTTTCCCCTGCGTTGTCGGTGCGCTTGTCCCCGGTGCAGAAGCTCATGCTAAGCATGTTCAGCGCGATCGCTCCCGGCTTCGGCGTACACAACGGCCTGCCGACCCGCTATCTGTCGCACGACCCCGCGGTAGCAAACGCATACAACAAGGATCCGCTGGTGCATACCAAAATCAGCGCCCGTCTGGTGAGGAGCATGCTGGCCGCAATGGACCACGCGCAAACGAACGCGTCGTCCATTGCCATCCCGGTCCTGCTGCTGGTCGCCGGCGATGACGGGCTGGTCGATGCGTCCGGCAGCGACGCATTCCATGCAGCTCTTGGGCCGGGTGTCGGCACCATGCATCGGTACCAGGATTTTTACCACGAAGTTTTTAATGAGGCAGGAGCACAGCGGGTGTTTGACGATCTGCGCGAGTGACTGGCTCATCTGAACTAGCGCAAAAATTTTTCATTCGCCACACCGTTTACAATCATGGTTTTACTCCTCACCGCCGCGAACCGTTCATGAATTTCTTCGGCGTTACCGACTTCGGCCTGTTTTGCCTGGCAGTCCTGTTGCTCAATGCCACTCCCGGCCCGGACACCGCGTATATTGTCGGCCGCAGCGCGGCGCAGGGGCGCGCGGCAGGGCTGGTTTCGGCACTCGGCATTTCCCTTGGTTGCTGCGTGCATGCGCTCGCGTCAGCTCTGGGTTTAACGGCTATCCTGGCGGCCTCCGCCACCGCATTCATGGTAATTAAACTCGCCGGTGGAGCGTACCTGGTTTATCTCGGCATCCGAATGATGCTGGCCCAGCCGGCGCGCGAGGCTGAACCCAGTGCGATCGGCCCGACACGTTCCCTGCGGAAGATTTTCTGGCAGGCGGTGATTACTAATGTGCTCAACCCGAAAGTCATCCTGTTTTTCCTGGCATTCATTCCGCAATTCGTGCGCGCGGATTCCGGCCAGAAGACCGCTGCCTTTCTCGTGCTCGGTGCAATCTTTATCGGCATCACTACCTGCTGGAACAGCGGCACTGCCTTCCTGGCAGGGACCCTGGCCCGGCGTGCCGGACGCAATCCGACCGTCAGACTCTGGCTCGAACGATCCGTCGGCGCGGCATTTGTCGCGCTGGGCGTGAGGCTGGTCCTGACCAAAAACTAAGTCAATCAACGAAAAGCTGCATCAACGTGCCTACCACCGTGTCTATCCCCCGCCTTAAAATCAATTTGAAAACCGACTCGCTCGCCTACAGCCTGCTGGGTGCCGCGCATGCAGTAGTTCAGGTGCAAGAAGGTACCGCGCTGCCGCAGGCATTGACCAACATCTTCGGCCAGACCAATGCCCCGCCACAGGCGCGAGGTGCGATTCAGGATATTTCCTACCGCACCATGCGCCGGCTTGGACGCGCCGAAGCGCTGCTGACTAACCTGACAAGCAAGCCGCCTACTCCTGCGCTGCTGCACGCGCTGCTGTGCTGTGCGCTGGCATTGATCTCCGATCCCGATGACGAGGCCGGCGAGGCTCCGTACGAAAACTTCACCGTGGTGGACCAGGCGGTGACGGCGGCGGCCGCGGATCCTCATATCGCGCAAGCAAAAGGCATGGTGAATGCCGTGTTGCGGCGCTTCCTGCGTGAGCGCGACGCCCTGCTGCAGGAAGTGCTGAAACAGCCGGCCGCGCAGTGGAATTATCCGGGATGGTGGATAGACACGACCAGGACGGCTTACCCGGACGACTGGCAGGCTATCCTCCGCGCCGGCAACAGGACGCCGCCGCTCACCCTGCGCGTCAACCGCCGCAAGGGCAGCGTGGAAGACTACCTGGCAACGCTATCCGGCGCCGGCATTGCGGCAACCCGCATCGGACCGGACGCCGTACGGCTGGAGCATCCGGTGCCGGTAATGCAGATTCCCGGCTTCCCGGAAGGCATGGTGTCGGTGCAGGACGCGGCAGCGCAACTGGCCGCGCCGCTGCTCGACGTACGTGACGGCATGCGTGTACTCGATGCCTGCGCCGCGCCCGGCGGCAAGACCGGCCATATCCTCGAACGCGCGGATGTCGACCTGCTCGCGCTCGACTCCGACGCGCGGCGACTGCCTCGCATCGACGAGAACCTGCAACGACTGCAACTCGATGCAACGATGCAGGTCGGCGACGCCGGCGCCAGAGATTGGTGGGACGGAGTACCGTTCGACCGCATACTGGCCGACGTGCCGTGTACCGCCTCCGGCATCGTGCGGCGTCATCCTGACATACGCTGGCTGCGGCGCAAAGGCGACGCTGCCCAGCTTGCAACCGTTTCGGAACGCATCCTGGACAACCTTTGGCGGATGCTGCGCCCCGATGGTAAATTACTGTTTGTTACCTGTTCGCTATGGCCGCAGGAATCGGAGATGCAAGCCGCGGCTTTTGCGGAACGCAATCATGCTGTCCGGTTGCCCGCACCGGGACAAATGTTGCCGACCGCCGGCCCAGGCCAGGACGTGAAACAGGATCATGACGGTTTGTTTTACGCGCTGTTCCAAAAGCCGCTGGTCTGATAGTATCCGTCAACCAAGAGCCCGCTCCGGCATGGAGCAGGCTCCTGACTCGGTCAAAAACCTTTGAACGGGCAATATGATGCAACTCTGTCATGAGCCCGCACCGCATACGAGTGACTCCCCGACTTCTTCCTTTCCTGGTCCGCTGGCTTTTGACAACGTTGCTGCTTGCGTTGACGATTGCGCCATTGTCAGCCCGTGCGGCCGTCGGCATCGAGATCACGCAGGTCAAGCTTGAAAATACGGATGAAGGCTATAAGCTGGCCGCCAATTTTGCGGTGGAGCTCAATCGCGGCCTGGAAGACGCGATCACGCGCGGCGTCCCGCTGTACTTCACAACCGAGGTCGAGTTCACCCGGCCACGCTGGTACTGGTTCGATGAAAGAGCCATTACGGCAACGCAGACCATACGCATTTCCTACGACGTATTGACCCGTCAATATCATGCCTCTATGAGTGGCCGGCTACACCAGAGCTTCAGCTCGCTGGACGACGCGTTATCGTTGTTGCGGCGGCCCAGCCGCTGGGTGGTCGCGGAAAAGGGCGAGCTGAAACCGGGAGCAACCTATAACGTCGCCATCCGCATGGGACTCGACGTCGCACGCCTGCCCAAGCCGTTCCAGATCAATGCGCTGAACAACAGCGACTGGCGGCTGTCATCCGATTGGAAACAGTTCTCCTTCAGGGCGGATTAGATGACCCGGCTATTGCGTTACTTTCTGGTGGTTGGCGGCGCCATCGTCAGTATCCTGCTGTTCCTGCTGGCATCCGCTTCCGAAAACTCCGCTCTGTTCGACCAGCATTATCCATGGCTGCTCGGCCTGAACGCGCTGATGGCGGGCGCCCTGCTGGCGCTGGTCATCCTGTTGCTCACACGCTTGCACCGGCGCTACAAGCGGCGCCAGTTCGGGTCCCGCCTGATGGCGCGCCTGGTGATCATGTTTGCCATGATCGGCATCCTGCCCGGCACCGTCATTTACATGGTTTCGGTGCAGTTCGTGTCGCGTTCGATCGAGTCATGGTTCGACATTCGGGTCGAATCCGCGCTGGAATCAGGCTTGACGCTGGGACGCACCTTGCTGGACGGTTCGCTCGCTGACCTCGCGTCGCAAGCCCGCGGCATGGCGCTCGAACTGTCCGAAATGTCGGATTCATCACAGATTACGCACCTTTCACGCCTGCGCGATTCAAGGCAGGTACAGGAGGCAACCATCGTCACGGCCAGCGGCCAGGTCGTGGGCTCCGCCGGCGGCCAGATCGGAACGCTGGTGCCGGAACTGCCAACCGCGACGATGATGCGGCAGGCGCGCATGACCCGTGCTTTCTCAGTGATCGAAGGTGGCAACGAATTCCAGGAAAGCGCCTCATCCAACGCGGCCGCCAGCACCGGGGCATCTCAAGTGGGCAACCCGAGCGCGGCCGGCACGGGCGGATTGCGCCTGCGGGTGGTGGTGATGATTCCTGCATCGAGCAATGCGCTGACGCTGCAGAATGAAGTGCGCTACCTGCAACTCTTGCAGCCGGTGCCCCCCCACCTGGCAACAAATGCAGAGGCATTACGGGCCGCTTACAGCGAATACCAGCAGCGTTCGCTGGCGCGTACCGGACTGCGCAAGATTTACATCGTAACGCTCACCCTGACCCTGCTGTTAGCGATCTTCGGAGCCATCACGGCCGCGTTCCTGATCGCCGGCGACCTGGCCAGACCGTTGTTACTGCTGGCGGAAGGCACCAAGGCGGTCGCCGAAGGCGACCTGTCGCCGCGGCCGATTGTCACCACCGCGGATGAACTGGGTACGCTGACGCAATCCTTCAATACCATGACGCGGCAGCTGTCCGAAGCGCGCGCATCGGTCGAGAAAAACCGTGCAGCACTGGAAAACGCAAAAGCCTATCTCGAATCGGTACTGGCGAACATGTCGGCCGGCGTGATGGTGCTTGACGCTCAGTTCAAGCTGGTGACCTGTAATGAATCCGTCGAACGCATCCTGCTGCGCGACTTCGATCAGCATATCGGCAAGCCGCTGTCGTCTATCGAGGGCTTGCAATCGCTGGCCGACGCCGTCACCAAGGGATTCTCGGAGCAGAGCGCGCAATCGGCAGCTGACGGCGCCGGTGCGGACGGTCGCCATTGGCAACAGCAGATTGAAGTGCCGCCGTTGGATGCCGGGAAGCCCGACGCCGATGGCGGACATGGAATTACGCTGTTTGCACGCGGTTCGCACCTGCCGGTGCAAAGCGGCACCGGCTATGTAGTTGTGTTCGACGATATTTCAGATGTGATTTCGGCGCAGCGCTCGATCGCCTGGGGCGAAGTCGCGCGCCGCCTGGCGCATGAAATCAAGAACCCGCTGACCCCGATCCAGCTCTCTGCGGAGCGCCTGCAAATGAAGCTGGAAGACAAGCTGGGGCCGCAGGAGGCAGCGATGCTGACCAAGGGCACAACCACGATCGTGAACCAGGTCTCGGCAATGAAGCGCATGGTGGACGATTTCCGTGACTATGCCAAAACGCCGCCCGCGGTGCTCACCCCGCTGAACCTGAATGCGCTCATAGAAGAGATACTGCACCTGTACGTCGGCGGCGACGAACGCGACATCATTCATCCCACACTGGCGCCGTCGTTGCCGCAGGTGATGGGCGACGCCACACAATTGCGGCAGGTCATCCACAATCTCTTGCAAAACGCGCAAGATGCAGTTGCCGATCGCGCCGGACAAGACTATGCGCCACGCATCGATGTGATAACGGAAGCGATCCGCTATCAGGATTCGGATGGTGGCAAACGTACGGCGGTACGCCTGTCCATCATGGACAACGGCCCGGGATTTGCAGCTAAAGTGATGTCCCGCGCGTTTGAACCCTATGTGACCTTGAAGGCAAGGGGCACCGGCCTGGGCCTTGCGATGGTCAAGAAAATCATCGACGAGCACGGCGGCCGCATCGACATCCAGAACCGTCCGGACGAAGACGGTGCAAAGGTGGCAATTTTGCTGTTAAAGTTAGCACCGGATTGAAATATTTACCGCAGTCCTGCATGCATCGCTTTTCCGTACGCGCTACAGTGGCATAGGGCTGACAGGGATACAAACTATGACCGGGGCCATTCCCCGGTTGGCCGCTGACACAGTGATTTACAATTATCTTGCTTCACGGCGGGTTCAATATTAAGCGACAATAGAAGCGAACAAGGCAAGCATATGGCAAATATCCTAGTAGTCGATGATGAGATGGGCATACGCGAGTTGCTCTCGGAAATTCTGGGCGACGAGGGTCATGTCGTAACGACGGCGGAGAACGCGCAACAGGCGCGGGAACAACGCGCCGCCGGCACGCCCGACCTGGTTCTGCTCGACATCTGGATGCCAGACACTGACGGCGTGACGCTATTGAAGGAATGGCAGCGTGACGGATTACTCACGATGCCGGTCATCATGATGTCCGGTCACGCGACGATCGACACCGCGGTCGAGGCCACCCGAATCGGCGCGCTCAATTTCCTCGAAAAACCGATTGCGCTGCAAAAGCTCCTGAAGGCCGTGCAGCAAGGCTTGTCACGCACGCACGAACCGGCCCGGCCGGCGCTTTACCAGGCGCGCCCGGTCCCGGTGTCCATTGAAGAACCGAGCACACCGGTCGCCACTTTTTCCGCCGCGTCGCCAACTGCGCTGGCGCAACAACCGGTGATGCAGGCGACAGCAGCCGTATCCGACGGACATTTCTTCGGCATGTCGTTTGACCTGCCGCTGCGCGAAGCGCGCGACGCCTTCGAGCGCGCCTATTTCGAACACCACCTGGTGCGTGAAGGCGGCAGCATGACGCGCGTCGCTGAAAGAACCGGACTCGAACGCACCCATCTGTACAGAAAGCTCAAGCAATTGGGCGTAGAACCGGGCAAGGTAGCAAAGAAGGGGTGACCCTCACCACATTGGTCATTGGCGCCCGCGCTTCCCTGCGCGAAGCCGCAATCGCCGGCGCCCTCGACGCGGACAGTCTGACCGCGCTGATTCTTGAAGGTTTGCCAGACGGAACTACAGCGCTGGATGGCATTGCTGACCTGAAGAATGTACATATTGCACGTATCGCCCCTGGTTGTCCCTGTTGCACCGGCAACCTGACCATGCGTGTGACACTTAACCGCATCCTGCGCCGCCCTCCGGCGCGCTTGTTCATCAGTCTTGCATCGACGACTCATCTCGAGGAGACTCGGCGCTTTCTGCAGCAGCCGCCGTACGATAAATTGCTTGTGCTCACTAAAGACGTCGACGTTTGACGCGTTTTCCTCAAGACGAAGTCGCTGCATGCGTTTGCGCAAGTGTTTGTTTCCTGTCACAGCTTGAAAGCGTTTAAGTTGGCCCCATTTTTGCATTAGTGAAGTAGGGCATACAGCAATCAATCCGTAGCACAAGGAGCGCGACATGAACTTGATCTACAACAGCGAGCAATACAGCGTAGTGGAATTCGGGGCCGACGACGGCCGGGAGGCCCTTCGCTTCGGCGGCTACGAGATCATGGATAAATCCGGCAAACGCGAAATTTTCATCGGTGGCGCGTTGGCCAGATCCTTCCGCGAAGAAGTAGAGAACCTGATCGCGACGGAACCGAGCGTCGAAGAAATCGACGACTTCCTCGGCAAATATGACGCGCTCATGCGTCAGCCGATGGTTCTTCACTAAGTCGTTGTAGGCCCTTGCGTGCAAACGCAAGGGCCATGTTTCCCCTGCCTCATCCGCCTTCTTCCACTGCAGGCGTCCGCAGCAGGTATCCGCCGCCTCCTTCGACAGGCGAGCCGGGACCGACAACCGAATACTCTGTTTGCGCTTCGTCCCGCCCTCCCGCATCCCAGCCATTTCTGCCGCTTCCGCATTCATGACTCGGAAATAATTGCACGCCACAAGGAATCCTTTACCGTTCCTGCGTGTGGCATGATGACGCCCATTTAACGAGCCCGCTACAGCGGCGTAGCCCGCACCACCGCATTTGAAAAGTCATGCAAGCGAATTCCCGCCCTGTCACCAGCAGCCAGACCGCGATCCACGATCAGCTACACAGCGTCGTCGCGAAACATGCCGCTACCGAATTTTTAAAACCGATCGCGCCCTACAACCGCGCGGCGTTTGATACCAGCATAGCGGCCTGGACGGCAGCCGGGTGCAGGCCGCTGATTCTCGATGCGGGGTGCGGCGTAGGCCTGTCGACACTGTATCTGGCGTCGCAGTTTCCCGACCATTATGTGATCGGGGTCGATCAGTCAGCCGATCGGCTGGCGCGGAAGACAGCATGGCCGACGACGTTGCCCGGCAACTTCATCCGGGTCCGCGCGGACCTGGTTGATTACTGGCGGCTGATGCGTGCGGCCGCCATTCGTCCGGCCCGGTATTATGTCCTCTACCCCAACCCATGGCCAAAACCGGGACAACTCGCGCGGCGCTGGCACGGGCACGCGGTGTTCCCGGCCGTTGTGGCCTTGGGCGGCATACTAGAGCGGTTTCAGTCTGACTGTACCAGGCGAGCCCGAGGCGATTTGTCTGCGGAACAAGGCGCGTTGACGCGACATGGCGGTGCCATGGCAAGGAGACGCAACGCAGTGCCGCGGGCAAAGCGTCCGGGATGACGGTACAGTCAGGCTGAAACCGCTCTAGAGTGCCGCAGTAACTGGCGCATCTACATTGAAGAATGTGCTGCAGCGCTGACGCAGCTTACCGGCACTGAAGTCGCATGCGAGTCCTATGTCACGCAAACGCCGATCACACCGTTCGAACAAAAGTACATCGCCTCGGGCAACGGGCTATGGCGTTACGTTGCTCAGCTCCCCTCGGTCGCAAATTAAGCCTGTCTAAAGCGGATTTCGTGTCACTGTAGGGAGCCGCGTTTGACCGTGCCTGGCATTCAATCGCCGGGACTGCGCGGCCCCTGCAGTGATATGAAATCCGCTCTAGCGCCTCTTACCTCGCACTCCAGCAATCCTTTGATTTTTTTTGATTGCATGTTGGAAATCGCGTCTTGATGCAGCACAAACCAATACTTCGTAATTTTAAATTCCCCAATTTATGGCATTGTGACGGTAACTAAAAGGCGGTAAGCTCGACCCTTCATAAAACTTTGTCAACCGGTTTCATTCGGGCTCCCATCCTTACCAATAAGCAATCAAGATGAAGGAGTCGCCGCGCCTGCCGGACGTCATAGGCATTTCGCGCGCCACCCCTGCGGGGCCTCGGCGGGCACAGATACGATAGGGGTATTGGGGAATGCTATACGTCTCAAATTCTGCGCAAACGAAT
>JAQGMD010000249.1 GCA_028292565.1 Burkholderia sp.
TTTACTTTAAAATTCGGTTGACCTTCCAGCCGTTGGAAGGTCTATTGTGGAGGCACTCACGCTTCCGGGAACCGAATAATGGATATCGCCACCAAACCCGCCAGGTTCGCCACCGACCTCACCTTAAAGGTCGACGGCATGACCTGCGCTTCATGCGTTTCAAGAGTCGAGAAGGCCCTGCAAAAAGTACCTGGCGTAGCGGAGGCGTCCGTCAACCTCGCGACGGAAAAAGCCCAGGTCAGGTCAACCGGCATCGTCACGCCCGAGGCGCTGATCGCGGCGATCCAAAAAGCCGGCTATGAAGCGGCTATCGCGACAGAGGCAAAACCCGCCGCGGAAAAAGGCGCCCTGCCCGACTGGTGGCCGGTGGCCGCGTCGGCGCTATTGAGCCTGCCCCTGGTCCTGCCGATGCTTGCCATGCCGTTCGGGAAGGACTCGGCGCTCCCCGGCTGGGCCCAGCTGATCCTGGCGACGCCGGTGCAGTTCTGGCTCGGCGCCCGATTCTATAAGGCGGGCTGGAAAGCGCTACGCGCGGGCACCGGCAATATGGACCTGCTGGTGGCGCTCGGCACATCGGCTGCCTATGGCCTGTCGATCTACCTGCTGTGGGCGCATCGCGAACATGAGATGAGCCCTCATCTCTATTTCGAGACTTCGGCAGTCGTCATCACGCTCGTGCTGCTCGGGAAATATCTTGAAGCTCGCGCGAAGTACCAGACCGTCGCGGCGATCCGCGCGCTGGAATCGCTACGTCCCACAACAGCGATCGTGCGCCGGGACGGTGTGGAGAAAGAAGTACCGGTCACGGAGGTACGGGTCGGTGATGTGGTCATCGCCAAGCCGGGCGATCGCGTGCCGGTTGACGGCGTCGTCATCGACGGTCATAGCCATCTCGATGAATCGCTACTCACCGGCGAAAGTTTGCCGGTCGCCAAAACAGTCGGCGATCCGGTCACCGGCGGCGCAGTGAACGCCGACGGCGTGCTTGTCATTCAGGCGACCGCGGTAGGCGGCGCGACGATGCTGTCGCAAATCATCAGGCTGGTCGAGGATGCGCAGGCTGTCAAGGCGCCGATCCAGCGCCTGGTCGATCGGGTCAGCGCCGTCTTTGTGCCGGTGGTGCTCGTCATATCGGCACTCACCTTCATCGGCTGGGGACTGCTGACCGGGGACTGGCAGCAGGCGCTGTTGAACGCGGTCGCGGTAATGGTCATTGCGTGTCCATGCGCTTTGGGTCTGGCTACGCCGACATCCATCATGGCGGGCACCGGCGTTGCGGCGAAGCACGGCATCCTCATCAAGGACGCCGAGGCACTTGAGACCGCGCATGCTGTAACAGTGGTCGCATTCGACAAGACAGGAACGCTGACGGAGGGCAAACCTGCGGTGACAGGCATCGTGGGTGCGACCATGCCGGAACGCCAGGTTCTCGAGCTGGCCAGCGCGGTCCAGCAGTACAGCGACCATCCGCTGGCCAGGGCGGTCGAGACCGAGGCAGCCGCGCTTGGAATTACCCCGCGTCCGGTGTCAAACGCAAAAGCGCTCCCGGGCCGCGGCGTGCAGGCGGAGGTTGACGGCGTGACGGTCTGCCTCGGCAACCGGCGACTGATGCAGGAACTGGACGTGCCTACCGATACTCTTGAAGACGCGGCAACAAAGCATGAGAACGCCGGGCGCACCCTCTCATGGCTTGCCGTGCAGACAGCGAACGGATGGCAACTCGCGGGCCTGATCGCCTTCGGCGACAGGGTAAAGCCAACCGCAAGGGATGCGGTAGCGCGGCTCTCGCGGATGGGCATCAGGTCCGTGATGCTGACCGGTGACAACCCCGGCAGCGCCAGGGCAGTCGCGGAGGCAGTCGGCATCACTGAATTCAAGGCGGAAGTGCTGCCTGCCGATAAGGCACGCATCGTCGGCGAGTTGAAACAGGATGGCCGGACGATTGCCATGGTCGGCGACGGCATCAACGATGCGCCGGCGCTGGCAGCTGCAGATGTCGGCATTGCGATGTCCAGCGGCACCGATGTCGCCATGCATACGGCCGGCGTCACGCTCATGCGCAGCGAACCGACGCTGGTGGCAGGTGCCATCGACATTTCCAAACGCACCTACGCGAAGATCAGGCAGAACCTGTTCTGGGCATTCATCTACAACCTGGTCGGGATTCCGCTGGCGGCGTTCGGCTACCTGAACCCGATGATTGCGGGCGCTGCCATGGCGCTGAGCAGCGTGAGTGTTGTGACAAATGCTTTGCTGCTTCGTCGCTGGAAACCATCCAACGTTACGGGAGACAAACAATGAATATCGGGCAGGCAGCGGAAGCGTCCGGCGTGACCGCGAAAATGATTCGTTACTATGAAAGTATCGGACTGATATCCGCGGCAGGCCGTACGGATGCCGGGTATCGGCAGTACACCGAAAACGAAGTGCAAACCCTTCGATTTATTAAACGCTCGCGTGACCTCGGCTTCTCGCTGGACCGCATCAAGACTTTGCTGGCGCTATGGGAAGACCGTACGCGAAAAAGCGCGGACGTGAAAAAGCTGGCGCGCCAGTACATCGAGGAACTCGACCGCGACATTGAGAAGCTGCAGTCGATTCGAGACCAGCTCCGGCACATGGCCGACTGCTGCAAAGGCAATGACAGGCCCGATTGCCCCATTATTGACGACCTGGCTAAACCGGCGCAGCACGGAAAACGACTGAGGGCCGTGTAGCCGGATCACGGTGTGAGGGAGTTTTTCCTGCCGGGGTGACGGTGGAGGTCAGGCTTAGGCAGGTTGGGCGCAGAGTGCCGCTCGTGACCCCGGGTGTTGGCGTTACATCGATTGCAGCGCTTCTGCTGCTCGCTGTTATTTATTTAACGCGCCGATGAGAAAAGCCAGTGAAACTGGCATGCTTCACCATCACAGGCTTGCACTGCGGCGTGATAGATCAGAGCGTCGCCGTGCGAGTGACGACGTATGCACCATGAGAGCTGCCAACCGGCTGGCTCCCTGGTACGCTCTGCAAGAGCATCTTTTTCCAGGACGAGCGTCAGGATAAGAACAACTCAGCTCCGCTCTTGCTCACTCATCTTCGTCATACCGCGGCCTCTTTTCAAACGCCCTTGGCGGGCGCTTGACAGGCCTCAATCCAATTTGACGCATCTCATTGTTGTTGCTTGGCGAGTGTGGCCGGCGTCAAAGGTATTCCGTGCTCCAACATCCCTGATGCATGTCAATCTATTGCCTTTTTGTCAACACCTGATGGTGACGCGGAGACAGTGGTCCTTTACGATGCGGTACCAATAAAAAACACATACGTGCCCAAGGGCTACGCCGGAATCGCTTTCCCAACTGAAAACGAAAGTGAATTCCCAATGAAGAAATCCAGATCCAGGGATCCGGTATGCATAGTGGCTTCCACGGCTTTATGTACTTCTTTGCTCGCATGCGGCGGCGGAGACGCACGACTCGAGATGCATGCTGCGAGCACACCCTGCGAGGCGAGCAATGCATGTCACGCCCCGGCCCCTCATCCGCCATTGCCGGATCCGTGCGGGGGTAATCCCGGCGACTACACCGTGGGACTGACAGACGAATTTGAGGGCAGCCTCGACCGCAAGCTATGGAATGATCGCGAGTGGTACAACCCCATCGTTACCACCACCAACTTCGAACTCTCGAACGGTTCGTTGAAACTCTGGCTGCAGCGCAACCAGGAGGGCAAGTTCTTTTCCAGGATATTGAGCACCAGTCCGCGCGTTCTTGAAGGCAGTGATCCCACGAGAACGGGATACATGCAGCGCTATGGCTGCTTCCAGATTGAGGCAAGACTCCCCAGCGGCAAAGGACAGTTCCCGGCTTTCTGGTTGTTCACGCCGGACGGCCGCGAAGGGCATCCGGAAATCGACATCATGGAAGCGTTTCCGAGGGACGCGCTGGGCGATGCTCGACGGCATCCGATTGCATACCTGATGACTACCCATGTCGGCTGCACCAGTGCCGACCCGAATTGCGACATGCGTTTTCATAGCAAGCTGCATGATACGAAAACCTTGTTTGCGCAACAGGATCTCTCCGCTGGTTTCCATACCTACGCACTGAAGTGGGAGCCTGACCGGCTGACCTATTATTTCGATGGAAAGCCGGTTCACACTATGCTGGTGCGCATGGCTGATCCCATGTACATCCTGCTCGACACGAAGCCGGATCCGGGATCTCCGCCGGATGATACGACGCCGACGAAGCGGGGGAATACGTTTGATGCGGGGGCGATTTTTGAAGTGAACTATTTGAGGACTTGGTGTTTGAAGAGTTTGGGGTGCAAGTAAGTCCTTCGATGACCACCGTCGCGGAACTTCGCACCTCGAAGATACAAGGGTGCGTATAAGCCCACACGGAATGACAACCGGGAAACCGCGTGGGCAACGGGTGCCCACGCTCCGACTTCCACCCGGTCGCTCCTGCCACGTCTTGGGAAGCGGCTCAACGTGGGAAAAACCCCATTTGGGGCGATGGGGAACAACGTTACCCATACGTGGCGCTGCTGCGACAACCGGTTCCGCAACGGTGGCCGACGCCCGACAGGCTGGACGGATCTCAGCGCTTCAAAAGCACCTGCCGCACCTTGAGAGCAAGCTGCTCCCGCCGATAAGGCTTGCTAAGTAAATTCACACCAGGATCCAGCCGCCCAGCCTGCCCCATCGCGTTCTGCGTATACCCCGAGGTGAACAAAACGGAGAGGTCAGGCAGCACACGTTTCGCTTCCTTCGCGAGGTCCGGACCGCGCAACCGGCCCGGCATCACCACGTCAGTAAAAAGCAAATCTATCGCCGCCCCGCTCGTGATGATATTCAGCGCACTCTCTCCATCGTTGGCGGTGATCACCTGATAGCCGAGCTCCGTCAGCATCGCAACAACGGTCGCCTGCACATTGATATCGTCTTCCACCACAAGTATGGTTTCACTGCCACCGCTCAAGGTGTCGCCGGCGATCACACGGATGACCGCCGCGGCTTCCGCGGAGCGCGGCAGGTAGATCCTGACGGTTGTTCCATGACCGGGCTCACTGTAGATCTGGATGTGGCCGCCGCTTTGTTTGACAAAGCCGTAGGCCATGCTCAAGCCGAGTCCGGTGCCTTCGCCCTCCGGCTTAGTGGTAAAGAAGGGTTCGAAAACATGCTCCATCACCTCAGGCGGAATGCCCGATCCGGTATCGGAGATGGCGAGCATCACATAGTCCCCTGAGGGCAGGTCGGGACGGGATGCCACATAGTCCTCGTCCAGCACGGTATTGTTCATCTCGATGACGAGGTTGCCGCTGCCTTCCATCGCGTCGCGCGAATTGATCGCCAGGTTGAGGACGACGTTCTCGAGCTGGTTCGGGTCGACCAGCGTGTTCCACAGCCCTTCAGCGATCATCATGTCCACCTTGATGGTGGCGCCCAGCGCCTGCCGGAGCAGTTCCTCCAGGTTTTTCATCAAGTCGCGCAGATTGACCACCACCGGCTGCAGCGGCTGGCGCCGCGCAAACGCGAGCAACTGCGACGACAGCTTCGATCCGCGCTCCACGGCATTCAACGCGCTCGTCAGGCGCTTCTCTGCTTGCTCGTTGCCGCCGTAAAGCAACTGCAGCAGCTGCAGGTTGCCGGCGATGATTTGCAGCACATTGTTGAAGTCGTGCGCAACCCCGCCGGTCAGCTTGCCCACTGCTTCCAGTTTCTGCGAATGGAGCAGCGCCGAGCGCGCTTCTTCCAGCGACCGCAGACGCTCGGCCTCCAGCCGTTGTGCTTCCTTGCGCTCGGAAATGTCCCTGATAAAGGCATTGGCGGTGTAACCGGAACCCTGCTTGATCGCTGCCACCGCGAGTTCGACTGGAATCAAATGTCCGCGACGGTGTAGCGCCATCACCTCGATACGGTTATTGAGGACCGGGCCGGTGCCAGTGGCAGTAAATCGCCGGAAGCCCGCGAGGTGCGCCGCCCGTTGGTCCTCGGGAATGATGAGCTCGGCGAGGCTCAGCCCGATGGCTTCGTCGGCAGTCCATCCGAAGGTATGCTCGGCCTGCACGTTCCAGACAGTGATCCGCTCGTTCTCGTCGACCGCCACGAAGGCGTCGTGCGAGTTTTCCAGAATCACTTTCATGTGATGCCGCTCAGACCCAATCCGCGCATGGGATTCGCGCAATGCTTCTTCGCTTTGCTTGATCCTGGTGATGTCGGTGTGTGTGCCGATGGTACGCAGCGCCCGGCCGGCAGCATCGCGACGCACCACCACACCGCGCGCAAGTATCCATTTCCAACTGCCGTCCTTGCACAGCAGGCGATGCTCGCACGCGTAGCTTGCCTTTATGCCGTTGATGTAGTCTTTCGCCGTCGCTACCGCGTGCGGCCTGTCTTGCGGATGGATCAGCTTTTCCCATTGCTCGAAGCTGTTTTCGATTTCATCGTCGGCATAGCCGAGCATCGCCTTCCACTGCGTGGAGTAACTCACCTTATCGGTGTGATTATTCCAGTCCCACACGCCGTCGCCGGCGCCTTCCAATGCATTCTTCCATCGGAATTCGCTCGCCCTCAATTCTTCGGTCATTGCGACCGCCAACCCGAGGGCACGCTTGCGGCCGGTTGCCAGCAACCAGACGAGCAAAGCGAGCAATACACTCATGCCCGTTCCGGTAACGGCGATGAAGAACGGTCGTCCATCGTCGATCCGTGCTTCGAACGATGGCCCGGAACTGAACTCCAGCATCCATGGCCGGCCGGCGACATCGATGCGCCGCACTGCGTGGAACAGCGGCTTGCTTTCCTCGCGCTGCGTGAAAATCGTCGCCGAGTCATAGAGTGTGGCTGCGTCCGACATCTCCTCGCCATCGTTAATCCGGACATTGAGGTCGGATGAACGCTCGCCGCCGAGGCCATCCATCAGGTCATTCATGCGGAACGGCGCGTACGCCCAGCCAAGAATGGCGGCACGGCGGTCTTCGAGGGTCGCCTGCGGCATATCGCGCGCATAGATCGGCAAATACATGAGAACACCGGCCTGCACGTACTCGCCTACTTCCTGCACCAGCGTCACCTTCCCTGACAGCGCAGCCTTGCCTGAATCACGGGCGCGCGCCATCGCGGCGCGGCGCACCGGCTCAGCATACATGTCGAACCCGAGCGCGCGCAGATTAAGGCCGGCGAACGGTTCGATCTGCGTGATGGACGTATAAACCTCGCGTCCGCCCGCAGGTTGGATGGCATAGTCGGGGAAGCCCTGGCTACGCATCTCGGCGATATGACGCTCCATCTGGTCCTTCGGGATAATCCTGGAGACCGCCAGTCCCTGTATGCCCGGGTAGAGTTCTTCCAGCCGCAACGTAGCGACGTACAAGCGGAAATCCTCGCGCGAGGCATGGGTGAATCCAAGCGTAAAACCCTGCGCGCCGCGCAGCACCTGTTCATAGGTCGCCATGCGCTGCTCGAGCCGCTGCGCCATTTCACGCACACGGAAGTCGAAACTGATCTGGAGATCCGCCAGCGATTGCTCGCGCACGTTGTTCCATAAACCGTGGGTGATCGCCAGGGAAATTGCCAAAATTGCTGCAGATAGCAGTGGCGGAAGAAACCGGCTCCCAAGGAGACTGCGGGAAGGCTCAGTCCCGCCGAGGCGTGATGACGAAAAGAATCTATGCATTCCGCGATTGTAAACATCATTCGGCTTCTCAACCGGCCACCTGCGCAAGTCCGACTTTCAGATGAGCGATCTATCCCGCCACGACCGCCAAAATGAACAACTTTTTCTGCGCGGAACCTTAAGATTTTTGTAGAGCCGCCGATATTTGTTTTGATCAAGGAAACAACGCGCCAGAAAAACTTTAGTCATCCTGTCGCCTGGTATTTACATCCCGCAGGTACGAAATCCGGCGAAGATGTCGTTACGTCGGGGCAAATAGAAATTCCTGAACTTCATTGACCGCAACCGCGTCGGCGTCGCAAACGATGCCCCGCGCAATACCTGGTGCGTTTCGAAGAACGGTTCCGAATACTCACGGTAAGCGTCGGATGAAAACCCCGGATACGGCTCAAACGGGCTGCAGGTCCATTCCCATAACGCCCCCCAGCGGAATGCCGGATGCCCGGATTGCGCGGCGAATTCCCATTCGGCTTCGGTCGGCAGCCTGCGACCGGCCCACATGCAATAGGCCTGCGCCTCATAGAGGCTGACATGGCGCACCGGTTCGTGGCCCGGCAAGGCGATTTCCTTTTCGAAACGGCGGCAGTGCCAGCGCGAGGCCTGGCGTTTCCAGTGCGTGGGTGCCGAGCTCTCCCCTTGCATCATCCATTCCCGCCCGGCCATAGTCCAGAAATGCGGGTTCTGGTATCCGCCTTCCGCGACAAAATCGCTGAACTGCGCGTTCGTCACCAGCGTCGAATCCATTTCGAATGCCGGCACCCGCACGGCATGCGCCCATTTTTCATTGTCGAACACGAATCCGTTATCCGGCCGGCTGCCCATCTCGATGGTCCCACCGGGGAAACGGATCTCGCCCTGCGAGGACGCAGCGACCGACTGCAACCGCAGTTCGACCGGCGGCGCAATGGCCAGGGTCTGCAAGGTGTAGGCAAACGCCTCGCCGTGCATGTCTTCATGCGCCAGCACCAGGCGGTACGGATACAGCGCGTCGTCGTCGTCCTTGGCCACGCTCAGTTTGTCCAGCACCCGGTCGAGCACTTCGCGGCAGTAGGTTTTGAGCGCGCCCTTGCCGGGCAATCCGAGCGACCAGCGCGCCCGATGCGGGATCCGATTAGAATCGAACCATTCGTCGCCCTTCATCAGCAGCGACGGCCGCTGCGCTGCTTCCGGCGCACTCGATCGGGCGCCGCGCAATATGTACCATTCGGAGAACCAGGCGATATGGCCGAGTTCCCATAGCGGCGGGTTCAGGATCGGTAGTATCGGCACGTTGACCGGATCGTCCAGTCCCGCCACGGCAAAGCAGTCGAACAGGGCAAGCGTATGGTCCCGCGCGTCTTGCAGGGCGCGGGCCAGCTCATTGGGTGCAGCATTTCGAAAAGACAGGTTCATTGGGTATATTCTTGGCTAAACCGCATATCGTCATTATCAGCCCCGCAATGGCAAAAGCCAACAACGGGAATTGGCAAACCGCGAGCCGCTGGGCGAACTTCCTGGCCGCGCGCTATCGCGTGACGCTGCTTGAAGAATGGGACGGACTCGCATGCGATGCCCTGATCGCGCTCCATGCCCGCCGCTCGTCCTCTTCGATTGCCGCGTTCGCTGCCGCCTTCCCCTTCCGCCCTTCCGTGCTGATCCTGACCGGCACCGATTTATATCGCGACATCAAAGCCGACGCGAACGCACAGCGTTCATTGCAGCTCGCGACGCGCCTGGTCGTCCTGCAGGAAGCCGGGCTGTCGGAATTGCATCCATCGCTGCGTGACAAGGCGTCTGCCATATACCAATCCGCCGCTTCGTCCCCGCCCGTATCCCACAACGGCGTTGCCGGACATGTCAATGTCGTCATGGTCGGGCACCTGCGCGAAGAGAAGGATCCGATCACATTCATGCGTGCCGCCGCTCTCGTGCACTCTCCGCAGGTGCGCATGCACCATGTGGGCGGCGCGCTCGATCCGGCGCTCGGCCAGCAGGCATTGGCAACCCAGCAAGCAGTGTCGCGTTATCGTTGGCTGGGCAACCTCCCCCACGAGAGCGTGCGGGAGCATTTGATGCAAAGCCACCTGATGGTGCTGGCCTCGAAGATGGAAGGCGGCGCCAATGTCATCATTGAATCCGTCACCTGCGGTGTGCCGGTGCTCGCAAGCGACATATCCGGCAACCGCGGCATGCTGGGCGAAGATTACGCCGGCTACTTCCCCGTGGGCGACAGTCGGACGCTGGCGGGCATGATCGACCGGGCGGTGGCGGATCGGGGGTTCTACGCGTTGCTGCAGCGACAGTGCATGGCACGCGCGCCGCTGTTTTCCCCGGAGCGGGAGCGAGCGGCGGTGCTGCAATTGATGGATAATCTGCTCCTCACAAATTAAATCCTCATTCCGACGCTCGCATCGGGCATGGATGAGCGACCGTCAACGGATATCAAACATGAACGCACCTAACGACCTCAACCTCAAGCTCACTTCGTTTTCCCACGGCGGCGGCTGCGGTTGCAAGATTGCGCCGGGCGTCCTGGCGGAAATCCTGAAAAACTCCACCGGTTTCCCGGTGCCGAAGGAATTGATGGTCGGCATCGAAACCGCGGACGATGCCGCGGTGTACAAGCTGAACGATGAGCAGGCGCTGATCGCCACCACCGATTTCTTCATGCCTATCGTCGACGATCCCTACGATTTCGGCCGCATCGCAGCCACCAATGCGATTTCGGACGTGTACGCGATGGGCGGCACGCCGATCATGGCGCTGGCGCTGGTCGGCATGCCGATCAACAAATTGCCGATCGACGTCATCGGCAAGATCATCCAGGGCGGCGAATCGATTTGCGCCGAAGCCGGCATCCCGATCGCGGGCGGCCACACCATCGATTCCGTCGAGCCGATTTACGGCCTGGTGGTGATGGGTCTGGTGCATCCGTCGAAAATCAAGCGCAATTCGGATGCAAAGGCCGGAGATAAGTTAATTCTCGGAAAGCCGTTGGGTGTGGGGATCCTGTCCGCCGCTTTGAAGAAAGATGCGCTGGACGCGGCCGGCTACGCGGCGATGATTGAAAACACTACGAAACTTAACAAGCCCGGCAAGGCCTTGTCGGATTTGGGTGGCGTACATGCGTTGACGGACGTCACCGGCTTCGGGTTGCTGGGGCATTTGCTGGAACTGGCGCGCGGTTCGAAGCTGACAGCGAAACTCGACATGGCGCGCATTCCGTTGCTGCCTAACGTGCAGCAACTTGCCGAAAGCGGTTTTGTCACCGGCGCCTCTGGCCGCAATTGGGCCGGGTACGGGCATGATGTTTCACTGGCGAATTCGGTTACGCCGGTTCAGCAAATGCTGCTGACCGATCCGCAGACATCAGGTGGCTTGCTGGTGTCGTGCGATGCGGATGCGGTGGAGGATGTGCTCGCGCTGTTCCGCCGTGAGGGATTTGCGGATGCGGCCGTGATTGGTGAGATGGCCGCAGGTCCGGCGAAGGTGGAAGTAGCTTAGGCATCGCGCAGGGATAAGTTGGGCAATTTGGCGGCCGTCGCGGGATGCGGTGCAAGGCGTGAGGAGGAGCCATAGCGAGCTATGGCGACGACGAGCAACGCGGCAACGCGCCCGCTACGGCCAGCAAAATTGCCCAACTTATTCCTGCGCGGTGCCTTAGCTCATCGATCGCTTGACGCGCTTCCGCATTGCGAGCACGTTTGATTGCCAGAAGCAGTGGCAGCCGGCTTTCGCCCAGCGTCCGATGCTTCGCAAGCTCGATAGTCTCAGACAAGTTGTCGGGGCCTGTAGTATGCGCTTTTGCGACCCCCAACCCATAAATTGATTAATCCACCTTTAAAGGGGTGGAGCTCAGAACGCCTGCCGCACCGCCGGCAGATCGGCCAGTCGTTGAACCAAGGCGTCCAACTTCAAGCGCATTGTGGTTGAACGTTGAGTTCCGCCCCAGGGTCAGGTATAGTCAGTCGCGCAGCCCTTTGGGGAGTAGCCTGCTTCCGCCCTGGAAGTTCCCGTATCAACATACTCAGCGTCTTCGCTGTGGTACGGGCAGCCGCTTCGGTTGGCGAGACCATTGGCATACTTGCGCGTCAAGTCGGGCCGTCCAGCTATGCCTTTGCGTTCGCCCGACCTGTAAGCATTCATGAATTTCGCTTCTATCGCTGCCCTCGCGCTCGCCATGTCCACCGACGCCTTCGCTGCCGCCGTCGGGAAGGGGGCAGCATTGCAACGTGCCCATATCAAAGAAGCCCTCCGTACTGGCCTGATTTTCGGCCTGATCGAATCCGTAACTCCCATCGTCGGCTGGGCGCTCGGGACGGTGGCGGCACCCTACGTGTCCGCATGGGACCACTGGATTGCCTTCGTCCTGCGTCTGGTGTTGGGCTTGAAGATGGTCCGGGAAGGCCTGTCGGTGCCCGAAGAAGAAGAGGTCAAGCCTGAGTCGCACTCGTTCTGGTTGCTGGCGGTTACTGGTTTCGCCACCAGCATTGATGCAATGGCAGTCGGCGTCAGTCTGGCCTTCATTGATGCCAACATCTGGGTGGTGGCGTCCGCGATCGGTCTGGCAACCTTCACGATGGTCACGATCGGTGTCATGGTCGGCCGTGGTATCGGGACCGTGGTGGGTAAGCGCGCGGAGCTTCTTGGCGGTCTGGTACTGATCGTCGTTGGCTCGCTCATCCTCTACGAGCACCTCACCAAGGCGGCGGGATGACCCGGTGGGCGGCCGCGCTGCCAGAGCGGGACGCCGCAGTCGATGAGCTTGTCGACATTGTGCGTACTACCTACCCTGAGACGGTCGCAAACAAGCGTGTACTCATATTTGCCGAGATAGCTCCGCGCTGATTCGCGGCGACGTACCGGCGCTCAAACGCGACAGGTTGTCCTGGGTAGACCAGAACTACTTGCGCGACGACACCATCACGGCGGCGAACACCATGAAGCCGACTACGGGTACTCAACTCGGTATCCGGACACAATATTAGCCTGCAGAAGATGCGAGCCGCGTTGGGACGACATGCTACGACTGGCCGGCTCGCTCAAGCTTGGCCGGGTGCCGGCGGCCGGTATCATGCGCGCGCTCCAGGTCAGTGAGTGCCCGACTTGGCCGGCTCAGGCCATCGCCGAGTTCGGCCGCATCGATAAGACCTTGCACACGCTGACCTCTATCGATGACGAAGCCAAGCGCCGGGGTACGCTGACCCAGCTAGACCGTGGCGAAGCGCGCCATAGCGTCGCCCGCGCCGTCTTCCATGGCAAACGGGGCGAGCTGCGGCAGCACTACCGTGAAGGAAGGGCAGGAAAACCAGCTCGGCGCGCTCGGCCTGGTGCTCAACATGATCGTGCTGCGGAATACGAGCTGCATGGAGGCAGCATTGAATCAATTACGCGCGGACGGCTTCGAGGTGAGGGACGAGAACGTGTCCAGGCTGTCGCCCTTGCTGCATGAGCATATAAACGTGCCGGGCCGGTATTCGTTTTCGGTGCCGGATGCCGTGGCCAAGAGTGAGCTACGGCCACTGCGCAATCCAACGAGCGATGAGTAGAACGGCCGACCGGAATACAGCCAAGAAAAAACACATAGGTCCAACAAGCGCGCCGGTCGGATTGAGAGGGCCGAACGGCCTATCGGCCCGATTTTTCCATCTTTCGTGATCGCCCCGGATTTTCCGTAACCCGGTTTTCCGTTCCACTGCACCTCATCCCCCAACTATCGCCGATCGCTCAGCCGGCAGGACCGCGCCTGTTCTGTCGTTCCTGCTCGTGCCAACTTCGTTGATCGAACAACCTCAGGCCGCTCCGGAAATTAATAATTGTTAACGATTCGCCAATCCGGTCTTAACCCCCCAACGCGCATAGTACGACTGCGGCCCTTCACAAACTTGTGGCCTGCATCCCTTCCTTCTTTTTTACTGGAGTACACCATGAAAACGAAATTGCTTGTTCCTTCCGCTCTTGCGTTGACACTGTCCCTTACCGCCTTGTCTTCAATGGCGGCAACAAATAGCAGTCTTCTCGGCGAAGCCGCGCCGGCAACGGCAGCCGATCGTACGATCGCGATTACGCCCAACACCAAGTACGTAAACGTGGCCGGAGGCCAGGTTGTCACGTTCGACGTTGGCGGACAGACATTCACCTGGGACTTTGATGGCGCGGAAAATGCTTCTTCATTCGATCTGAACCAGATCACGCCGGCAGGCCTGCTTGACCATACGGTAACGGCCTATGTTTCGCCTGAGCCCATTTACATGGGGGGCGCGCAGTAATGACTGCACTGCGCCGGCGCTGGAACATCCGCCGGCGATGGGACGGCAGCGTCGGCGACGCGCATGCGACCTGCCGTTCCTGCCATATGGATATTTCCTTGATGGAGCAACGTGAATAGGTGCCCCATGTATATGCATAAAAGAGATCGGTATGCGTGTGCCGCCACAACGTTGGCCGCCACAACGCTGGCCGTCATCGTCCTGGCCGCCTGCAGCCGCGCGAAGGACACCGCGTCTGCTCCCCGGACACCTGAGGTCGCGGTAGTGACGGTTCATCGGGAAAGCGTTCCGGTTTCCATCGAGCTTCCCGGGCGCACGTCGCCGTATTTGATTGCACAGGTGCGTGCTCGGGTCGATGGCATCGTGCAAAAGCGCGCATATCAGGAAGGCGCAGACGTCAAAGCCAACCAATTGCTGTATCAAATCGATCCGGCGCCTTACCGTGCCACTCTGCGTAGCGCCGAAGCAGCCCGGCAAAAGGCACAAGCGAATCTCGACAACGCGAGCGCGCTGCTGGAGCGCTACAAATCGCTGGTCAGTGGCGGCGCGATCAGCAAACAGACTTACGATAACGCAGCCGCCGCACAGCGACAGGCGGCCGCCGACGTCGCCGTCGCAAATGCGGCCGTCGCAACAGCCAAGATCAACCTCGGCTATACCAGCGTGACCTCACCGATTGCCGGCCGCAGCGCTATCTCGCAGGTCACGCAAGGCGCCTATGTACAGGCAAACGCGGCAACCCTGATGACAACGGTCCAGCAAGTCGATCCGATCTATGTGGATCTACAACAGTCGAGCGTGGAGGGATTGCAGTTGCGCCATGCGATGACGAACGGCGTGCTCAAGGCAAACGGTCCGGATCAGGCCACGGCCAGCCTGTTGCTGGAAGACGGCACGCAGTATCCCTTGACTGGAACTCTGGAGTTCAGCAACACGACGGTGGATCAGGCCACCGGCTCGATCACGGTCCGCGCTCGATTTCCTAATCCCGATCATGTCCTGCTGCCCGGCATGTTCGTTCGCGCTCGCGTCGACGTAGGCACGAATGACAATGTGATCCCCGTACCGGTGCCTGCGGTTTCCCATACCCCGCAAGGAGACGCGACGGTGCTTACCGTCGATCCGGATCACAAAGTCGCCCAGCGCGTGGTCAAGGCAAAGAATATTGTGCAGGGCCGCTGGCTGGTAGAGGCCGGCTTGAATGAGGGCGAACAGGTGGTGGTCTCCGGCGGGCAGAAGACCCAAGCCGGAATGCTGGTCAACGCGGTGCAAGCACAGCCGCCGAAGGCAGCTGCCGCCACCATGCCTGTCATGGCAACCCAAGCGAAATAAGGACAATCTGCCATGTCGAAATTCTTCATCGATCGACCGATCTTCGCGATCGTCATTGCAATCCTCATCATGCTCGCCGGCGGCCTGTCCATCGTGTCGCTGCCGATTGAACAATACCCTCCTGTGGCGCCGCCAACGGTGCAGATCAGCACGACCTATCCGGGTGCGTCGGCAATGACCATGCAGAATACGGTGGTGCAAGTGATCGAACAACAAATGAGCGGCCTGGACCATCTGCTCTACATGTCGTCCAACAGTGACGATACCGGGCAGTCCACCACCACGCTCACGTTTGCGACGGGAACCAATCCGGACACCGCCCAGGTGCAGGTGCAGAACAAGCTTCAGTTGGCTGTGCCTTTGCTGCCAACCCAGGTACAGCAGTCCGGCGTGCGCGTGACCAAATCGACCAACTCCTTTCTGATGGTCCTGGGTTTCGTATCAACCGATAACAGCATGAACAAGTTCGACATTGCGAACTATGTCGTCTCCCATGTGCAGGACCCGATCAGCCGCGTCAATGGCGTTGGCAACCTGAATGTTTTTGGTTCGCAGTATGCGATGCGCATCTGGCTCGATCCCGCCAAGCTGAACAGCTACGCACTGACACCGACTGACATCACTGCGGCGATACAGGCACAGAACGTACAGATCTCCGGCGGCCAGCTCGGCGGCACGCCGGCCGTCAAGGACCAGCAACTGAATGCCACCATCACCGAGTCGACACTGCTGCGCACGCCGGCGGACTTCGGCGACATTCTTCTGAAGGTGCTACAGGGCGGTTCGCAAGTACGGCTGCGCGATGTCGCCCACATCAATCTCGGTGCCGAAAGCTTTAACATCGACAACCAGTACAACGGCCAGCCGGCTTCTGGCATCGGCATCCAACTGGCGCCCGGCGCGAATGCGCTCGACACGGCAAATGCCGTGCGGGCGCGGATTGCGGAGCTGGAGCCGCATTTCCCTCACGGCTTGAAGGTGGTGTATCCGAACGACGTGACACCGTTCGTGAAGATCTCAATCGAGGAAGTGGTCAAGACCCTGATCGAGGGTATCGCGCTAGTGTTTCTGGTGATGTACCTGTTCCTGCAAAACTTCCGCGCCACGCTGATTCCGTCGATTACGGTGCCGGTGGTGTTGCTTGGCACCTTCGGCGTAATGGCGGCGCTCGGCTTCACCATCAATACGCTGTCGATGTTCGGCATCGTGCTCGCGATCGGCCTGCTGGTCGACGATGCCATCGTCGTGGTGGAAAACGTCGAGCGGGTGATGCACGACGAGGGCCTGTCGCCGCTGGAAGCAACCCGCAAGGCGATGGGACAGATCGGCGGCGCGCTTGTGGGGGTGGCCGTGGTGCTCTCTGCGGTATTCGTGCCCATGGCGTTTTCGGCGGGCACGGTGGGCGCGATCTATCGCCAGTTTTCGTTGACCATCGTCTCATCGATGCTGCTGTCGGTGTTCGTCGCGCTCTCGCTCACACCGGCCTTGTGCGCAACGCTTCTCAAGCCGCCAAGCGAAAACCACGCTGAGAAGAAAGGCTTTTTCGGCTGGTTCAACCGCAATGTCGGCAAAGGCCGGGACAGGTATGAGCGTGGCGTACGCCGCGTCATCGCTCGCTCCGGACGCTGGCTGCTCGTCTATGCGGCAGTGATCGGCGCCGTCACGCTGATGTTCATGCGGCTGCCCACGTCTTTCCTGCCCGATGAAGACCAGGGTTTCATCTATGTCCAGGTGCAGACGCCGCCCGGCAGCACCCAGGAGCATACCGGCGCCGCGCTGGAACAAGTCAGCAACTATCTGCTGAAGGATGAGGCGTCCATGGTTGACGCCACCTTCATGGTGAATGGCTCCAATTCCTTCGGGCGCGGCCAGAACCAGGGCCAGTTGTTTGTCCGGCTCAAGGACTGGAGCCAACGAACCGATCCCAAGCTCAGCGCGCAGGCGCTCAGCGACCGCATCGTCCAGCATTTCGCGTCGTACAAGGAGGCCGTCATAACCCCGACCAGCCCGCCGCCAATCCGGGGCCTCGGCACGGCTGCGGGTTTCGATTTCGAACTGGAGGATCGCGGCGGCCTCGGCCATGCGGCGCTTGCCCAAGCCCGCGACCAGTTGCTCAACTTGGCAGGACAGGATCCGGCACTGGCACAGATGCGCTTTGCGGGTCAGCAAGACAATCCGACCTTCAAGATCAATATCGACCGCGAGAAAGCGGCAGCGCTGGGCATCAGCGCCGCCGACATCGACCAGACGTTTTCGGTCATGTGGGGTTCGCGCTACGTCAACAATTTCCTCGACACGGACAACCGCATCAAAAAAGTCTATGTGCAGGCCGACGCGCCCTACCGCATGAATCCCGCGGATTTCAAGCAGCTTTATGTGCGCAACAATGGCGGCGCCATGGTGCCGTTATCGTCTTTCGCCACGTCTGAATGGACCTATGGCCCGCCACAACTGCAGCGCTACAACGGCGTTGAAGCAATGGAAATCCAGGGCCAGTCAGCGCCCGGAAGAAGCTCCGGCGAAGCGATGCTGGCGATGGAACGTCTTGCTAAGCAGTTGCCCTCGGGCATAGGCTATGAGTGGACTGGTGTTTCGATGCAGCAGCAACAATCGGGATCGCAGGCGCCCTTGCTGTATGGCTTGTCGATCCTGGTGGTCTTCTTGAGCCTGGCGGCGCTGTACGAGAGCTGGTCGATCCCGTTGTCCGTCATTATGGTTGTGCCAATCGGCGTGCTGGGCGCGCTGGCGGCGACCGCCCTGCGCGGCTTGCCCAACGATGTGTACTTCCAGGTTGGCTTGCTCACCACCATCGGCTTATCGGCGAAGAATGCGATTCTGATCGTCGAGTTTGCACGTGAACTTCAGGCCCAGGGACGCACGGCGCTGGAAGCCGCCGCCGAAGCGGCGCAGTTGCGCATGAGACCGATCGTTATGACCTCGATGGCATTCGTGCTGGGCGTGCTGCCGCTCGCCTTGGCCGGCGGCGCGGGCTCGCGCAGCCAGAACGCCATCGGCACCGGCGTCATCGGGGGTATGCTGACCGCCACCTTCTTGGCGACGTTCATGATTCCGATGTTCTTTGTGGTGGTCAGCGACAAGCTGCGCATACGGCGCTCGGCTGCACCGGCAATGCCCGCCGCAGCGGCAATCGAACCAGGCAAGGGAGCGCATTGAATGGCACGACTCGAACGCGCAGTAGCCCTCGCGACGGCCGTATTGATGTCCGGTTGCGCTCTGCAGCCGGTGTACGAACGACCCGTTTCGCCGGTGACTGCCTACCCAACCGGCGACGCATATAAAGCAGAGGCGGCAACCGGCACGCCGGCGGCGGATGTCGGCTGGCGTGATTTCCTGGTCGATCCACGCTTGCAGCGGCTGGTGGAACTCGCCCTGCAAAACAATCGCGATCTGCGCGTTGCGGTGCTCAACATGGAGAAAGTGCAAGCGCAATATCGCATCCAGCGTGCGGCGCTATTCCCGCAAGTCGGCGTGGCGGCGAGCGCCGCCGCCAAAGGTTCTCCTGCCGGCGTTTCGCCCGCTGGCAATGCGTCGGTGAGCCACAACTATGCGGTGAACCTCGCCACCTCGTGGGAAGTCGACTTCTTCGGCCGCCTGCATAGCTTGTCCGATGCCGCCCTCGAGCAATACTTTGCCAGCGCCTACGCGCGGCAAGCCGCCGAGATCCTGCTGGTGGCACAAGTCGCCGACCAGTACCTTACTGTCCTAGCGTTTGAAGACGCGCTTGAGGTGACGCAGCACACCCTGGAGACCGCGCAAGCGTCATACAAGATCGTGAAATTGCAGTTCGATAGCGGAACGGCGTCGGAATTCGAATTGAGGCAGGCCCAGACAGTGGTTGAACAAGCTTTGGCCAACCATGCGGGCCAGGTGCGGTTCCGGGCGCAGGCCGAGAATGCGCTGGTGTTGCTCGTCGGCCAGCCACTGCCCGGCGACTTGCCGCCGCCGTTACGCTTGGGCAATCAGGCGATCGTGGCCAATATCCCGGCTGGCGTGCCCTCCGATTTGCTGACGCGCCGTCCGGACATCCTGCAGGCCGAGGCGCAGCTGCGCTCGGAGAATGCGAACATCGGCGCGGCGCGGGCGGCCTTCTTCCCGCAAATTACATTGACCGGAACCTTGGGCACCACGAGCGCCACCTTGGCCGGCCTGTTTGCCGGCGGCTCCGGTGCATGGTCCTTCGTTCCGGCACTGACTGCGCCTATCTTTAATGCAGGGGCAAATCAGGCGAATCTCGACGTGGCCACGCTCCAGAAAGACATCGGCGTGGCGCAATACCAGAAGGCTATTCAGACGGCATTCCGGGATGTATCGGACGGTCTTGCCGCGCGGGGAACCTACGATGAGCAACTGGCAGCACTCCAGAGAGAAGTCCAGGCACAACAGCGTCGCATGGAGCTAGCGAACAGCCTCTATACCAGCGGCATCGACAGCTATCTCGGCGTGCTGACTGCACAAACCGACTTGTACAACGCGCAGACCGCACTCGTCTCGGCGCGGCTAAATCGCTTGACCAGCATGGTCGACCTTTATCGCGCACTCGGAGGCGGCTGGCTTGAGCGAACCGGTGACCCGCCCCGCCCGACGGACACAGCCGAAGTGCTGGCGCCGTCCCCGACGGCAAGGTGACCGACCGCGCGATTTCCGGGAAATACATAATAAAAAAGTCTTAATGATTCGGCCATCCCGGGCAAATTCCCCGGCGCGCATCATCGACGATGACAACCCTGTTGACGAAGAGAGCGAAACAATGCGTATCGTTTTTATCCATGGCCATCCGGCCAACAAAAAAAGTTGCAGCTATTTGCCTACCCAGTTAGGCTGCCACAATCACATCTTCCTTGAATACGACAGCCACAATGGTTTTTATCGCAATCATAAGGAGATGCTCCACAAGCTCGCGCGTGATCTCCTGGAGCGGATAAAATGGCTGCGCGGTATTCATGCACACGGGGAACAGTAAGCGCGGGGCCGCCGTGAAACTTTTGCTAGTCGAAGATAATGAACGCGTCGCACAATTCCTGAAAAAGGGCTTGGGGGAGGCTGGCCATACGGCTGACCACGCCAATAATGGGCGGGACGGCATGTTCATGGCTGCGAGCGAGCCCTATGACGCAATCATCATGGATCGCATGCTGCCCGGCGGAATCGACGGGCTGGGAATCATTGAAGCATTGCGCAAGACGGGAAGCAAAACCCCAATCCTGATTCTCAGCGCCCTTGACAATGTCGACGAGCGCATTCGCGGCCTCAAAAGCGGCGGCGATGACTATCTCGTCAAACCCTTCGCCTTCGGCGAGTTGCTAGCCCGGCTCGATGCGCTTCTCCGGCGCGCGCAAACTCTTCCTCTGGAAACCACCCTCGTCGTGGGCGACTTGTGCATGGACTTGCTGTCACATAAGGTGACCCGTGGCGAGAAGACAGTGGCGCTGCAGCCGCGCGAGTTCAAGCTGCTCGAATACCTGATGCGCCATGCAAACCAGGTCGTGACGCGGACCATGCTGCTTGAAAACGTATGGGATTACCATTTCGATCCGCAGACCAACGTCGTCGACGTGCACATCAGCAAGCTGCGCCAGAAGATCGATGCGGGTGATCAGCGTCCGCTGTTGCGGACGATCCGTAACGCCGGCTATATGTTGAGCACAGATGCTTAAGTCATTCCGTTTTTCGGTGCTGAATGTCGCGCTGTGTTATGTAGCCGTGACCCTCGCCGCACTTGGCCTATTTGCCACGCCACTCTGGTTTGCTTGGCGCGACAAAATAGAAGGAGGTAGAACCGCGGTGGTGGAAGCCGATGCACAAAGAATGCGCCATATTTTTGTCAACCAGGGTGCCGATGCGCTCATAGCCATCATCAATTCCCGGGTTGGCGGAGAGCCGCCAGCGGAGGGGAGAATCGTCCTTTTGGCTGATCCATTGCTCACCAAGCTTGCCGGCAACCTTCCTGCATGGCCGCGCGAAATATCCGAATCCGAAGCATTGCAAACACGCGTCATCAACATAGGCAGCCGAAATTTAAGTGCTTTCCTGTTACACGAGAAGCTTCCCGGCGGATACCATCTTCTGGTGGGGCGTGACGTTAGTCGGTTTGTGGAACTTGAAACGCTGTTCCTGTACGGACTCGCCGGATCGGGAATTCTGGTGCTGACAATAGCCATCATCGGCGGCCTCCTGACCCGGCGCGCGCTTCTCTCGAGAGTCGATCATATTCGCCAAACCGCTTCCCGCATCGTCGAAGGCGACCTTACACGCCGTTTGCCGACGCTGAATGAGCGGGATGGGCTGGAGATGCTCACCCGCACGATCAATCGCATGCTCGACCAGATCGAGCTCCTGGTGCATGGGGTGCGCAACACGTCAAATGCGATTGCGCACGACTTGCGTACCCCGCTGGCTGAGCTGCGTTCCCGCCTCGAGGAGCTGGCCCTGACGCGCCCGTCGCCCAATCAGACCTTTGCCGAAATCGATGCTGCAATCGCCGACCTCGACCGGGTGATGGCGATTTTCAATGCTTTGCTGCGACTGGCGGAAATCGACAGTGGCATGCGCCGCTCCGGCTTTGTCGATGTGGACGTGACCCGCCTGGCCGGCGAAGTCGCCGAATTCTATCAACCGGTCGCGGAACTCAAGGGCATCGCGCTTGCGTTCCATTCGCTCGGCAACCTGAGCACGCCTGGCGATCCGATACTTCTTGCGCAGGCCATCGGCAACCTCATCGACAATGCGCTCAAGTATGCGAAACAGGACGGGGCCGTCTCGATCGAAGCAAGGCGACGTTCAAGCCGGATGATCGAGGTCGTGGTGGCCGACGATGGACCGGGCATACCCGACGAAGAGAAGCCCAGGGTCGTCGAGCGTTTTTACCGGAGCGATGCAAGTCGCGCCACACCAGGCGTCGGATTGGGACTCAGTATGGTGGCAGCCGCGGCCCGGCTCCACGGCGGTTCACTCGAACTTGCCGATAATCACCCGGGGCTGCGTGCAACGCTGATTCTTGCGTTGCGCGACATGTCAGGACATAGCCAGGAAATACCGGCACATACATCGCATCAGGAACATAGCAGGCTTGCAGCGGGCAGCAGTGCTCGATCCGATTGACTGCATTAATTCGATCGCAAATCCTACTATTTGGTGTCGCCGAGGCGCATGCATCCCACAACAATATACAGCTGCCTCGAATGTATCCTCTTCGGAGCTTTACCCCAAGAGGCTCAAATGACCGCAAATGGGCGTCTTGCGGGGACTGAGATGGACGCCATCATTTCAAAGGTCCCTCATTTGCAGTCAAGGCGGGTCGCCGCGCCGTTTGAGTCAGAAGTTTCCGGCCACTCGAAGGACTGTATGACCGTTCTGAGTCTGATGCGGCCGATGAATCTTCACTCCGTGACCGTCCGGAATTGGGCCGAACGCGGAAGTTCGCAACGCTTCACGATGCGATCAAATCGGACAGTGACTGGCAGCGCGACCTTGATCGGGCTTCTGGGGCACTACCGACACCACCGCTTGCTGTTCGCGCTCGTATTGCGCAATACGCCGCTGCAAAGCGGGAGGAGATTTCACAAGCAGAAGGCGAGCCGAATGGAGCGGCAATGCAGCTGGCGGCCAATGGCGAAGTCGAGGATATCGATATACCAAACAAGTACGTCGTTCTGAAACACGGTCCCATCGCAGGCCTGAACATGGGAGCGATGACAATGGCTTTCTCCGTATCGGACTTCGCTATGCTGACCAAATTGAAAGTGGGAGACAAGGTGCGCTTCACTGCCAAGAATGTGTGCGATATCCCCACCGTCATGTCATTAGAATCGCAACAGTGATTTGGCAACGAACCGCCGGCGGTCCGGTGCATCCAATCTTCAATTGTTCCAACAGGAACGTAACCCGAACCTCATTATGAAAAAATTAGCAATTACTGCGGTGCTCATCGCCGTAAAGCCCGCAAAGAAGCGGTGCTAAGGCGCCGCGCAGGGATAAGTTGGGCAATTTGGCGGCCGTCGCGGGATGCGGTGCAAGGCGTGAGGAGGAGTCATAGCGAGCTATGGCGACGACGAGCAACGCCGCAACGCGCCCGCTACGCGCCTGATACACGCGCCGCACCATGTCATACGCCGCTGGTTTGTCGTCGAAATGCTCACGCAGCGCATGGACAGCTCCGGCCGCAATCAATGCCGGGCTGATATTCCGTCCGGCTTCTGCCTTTGCCCTACCCGCGTCTCACACACCATCGGACGTCGGCCGTGCGCAATGAAATGGTGCGTGGGACGAACCCTGCAACTTCGCAACCTTCACCGGTCCGCGCTCACCGCAAGGAGAATTCCACTCGTGCAGTCGAAGCACCCGCACTATTACCATTGCCCGACGCTTCCTCCGTCCCGGTCTTCGGCGCAAGCAGGAAGATGCGCTCGCCGGGTACCTGGCCGAGCTTCACCAGCCAATCCTTGGCCGCCTGCGCGCGACGATTGCCTAGCGAAACCAGGTCTTCTTCGCCGACGACGGCGTGCTCGATCATCAGCTTTTCCATTTCTTCGACCGGCAGGCTCTTCTGCAAGCCGATCGCGTTGCGCGGCTTCGGAAATTTTTCGTCGCGGTAGGCGCGCGTCAGCAAGTCGGGATATTCATCCGGCTTTACCACGACGCTACTGTACTCTGCCGGTGCTCCGCGCGACTGCAGGTCCTTTACCTTGAGCGCACGCACCTTGCGATCCACGAAGGCGTGCTTCAGGCCTTCACGGTCCGCTTGCGGATCGGCGCGGCCGGTGATTTCCAGCTTGAGCGCGGGCCGCTCGGTGAGTGCCCTGGCCAAGGACTTGAGCTTGTCTTCCCCGCTCTGCAGGACCACGGCACGACCCGGCGCGAATTCCATGGACGACAGTTCCCCGCTGTCGCCACCACCGAATAGCTTGCCGAGCAGCGCGAAGGGTTGCGTCACTGCCTTGAGGATCGCATTGCCGATCACTTTGAGAATGATGCCGCCGATCGAAAATTGCGGATCATCGAGCGAGCCTGCAATCGGCACGTTCAGGTCGATCACGCCGTCGCTGTCGCGCAGCAAGGCCACCGCAAAATTCACCGGCAGCGTCTTGGCGTCGGGATTGTCCGTCTTCTTGCCGAAGGTGAGCTGGTCGAGGATCAGGCGGTTTTCAGCGGTGAGCTTGCGGTCTTCCACTTTATAAGCCACTTCAAAGGAAAGCTTGCCCTTCTCGATGCCATACCCGATGTACTTGGTGGAATAGGCCGAAAGCGATGCCAGTTCCATGCCGCGCACCTTGGCGACGATGTCCAGCGACAGGTCGCCCCTCAGCGGATTGATGCGGCCGGCCACGGACAATGGCGCGCGGTTGACTTCGCCCTTCAGGTCCACCAGGGCGCTGCTCGATGCATCGGACGAGAGCCCGGTAATGACGCCGCCCAAATCGTTGAGGTTGGCAGTGTAGTTGGGTCGGATGAAATTATCGGTGAAGCGTACCCTGCCGCCTTTCAGCGTCAGTTTGCGTATGCTGATCGGCGGCACCTTACCTTTCGAGCTGGGGGGCGGCAGCTCCGCAGTCCTGACGCGCGCACGAGAGGCTGCAGGCGCCTCCTCATTCACCTCGGTCAGGCTCCTCCTCTCATCCCCAGTGTCGCGCACGACGTTCTGCACATTGATGCGGCCGTTCGGGTCGATGATCACCCGGGCGAAGAAGTCATTCAGCGCAACCTCGTTCGCACTGAGGGCGAACGGCTGCAGCCGTACATCCATGCCGCCGAAGGACAGCGATTTCCAGCGCATGAACTCGTTCGCGCTGATTTTGTCCAGCGTAGCGAAGTTATCCAGGCTCGCGTCGCCCTTGAAGCCGCCCTTCAATGCGCCGTCGTCACCGATAGCCAGCTGCAGCTTACCCTTGCCGGACAGGCTGGCGCGCGTGAGCTGCAGGTTGATCTTGTCGGTGATATAGGGTTGCAAGGGCAACATGTCAACGCCGTTCAGGTCCAGCGCAAGATCGGTATGCAGCGGTGCGAATCCGAGATTGCCATTGAGCGCCAATCGCCCGGTCTTGTTGACCGTGGCCTTCAGCTCCATGCGAATCGAGGAAGACGGGGCGGTCGAAACGTCATGCATTGCGAGGCTGAGCGCGGATACGTCTGTGACGGCCGGCTGCGAGTGGCTCTGGTCTTCCAGGCGCGCGGTCCAGTCCTGCAGCCCTACCCGGCCGACGCGAACTACGTACGGAGCCTCAGTCTTCCTGTCAGCCGGCGGCTCGGTGCGCGCCTCGGTTGTCTTGGCTTGCTGTATATCTGATTTGTCATGCCGTACACGGATATCGCCGCGACCGGACGTGACCTCGCCGATGGTGACAGTTTTCTTGCCAGACTCGACGGCAAGGTTGCGCAATAGCAGATCGAACTTGTCAACGCCGGCGCGCATGGAGCGGACCGGTTGCTCATCGACATAACGCACCGTTGCGCCACGGATGTCCAGTTCCTTCAACGCGAAACTGAACGGCCTGGCGGGGCTGGATGCCGGCTTTGCACCCGGCGTGGGAGGCGGGAGCAGGCGCGTCAGGTTGATCTGCGCGTCGCGGTCGCGGTTGATATCCGCCTCCAGGCCGTTCACCATTATGCGTGCCACTTCAAAGCGGCCGCCAAACACTTCGGTCTCACCGAGGGTTACGGCCAACTCCGGGAGAGTGAGCATCGGTTTGCCATTCATTTCGGCGATCCGCACCGATTTGAGCGACGCGCCGCCCCCCAGCACCAATGCAGGCGCCTTATCCTTCGGCTGGCGGAAGCTGGCGGTCAGCCTCGCATCGAGCCGCGCACCCGTCAGCGTGAATCGCGGTTTAAAAGGCAGGTACTCAATGAAGCGAGTGACATCGAGCCCATCCAGGTTCAGTTCCACCAGCGCGTCCCTCGGTTCCGCGAACGGCCGCGCCTTACCCTTGACCAGCACCGGCGTACCGTTCACCTTGGCGCTGAGGAGCGGCTCGATGAACACCTCCACATCGGAGGGCAGCGACGAGACAAAAGGCACCCCGACTGTCAGGTCGGCCACGGTGTGCGTTGCCTTGGCGGGCCGGTCCTCGAACTCGATGCGGCCTTGTTCGACCTGGATGTTGTTGACCGCGAAGCGCGCAGGTTTTTCCGATGGCGGCTGTGCGGCAAGCCGTTCGACGATGTCATCGAAGTTATAGCGGTGTGCGTCCTCGCGCACCACCCGCACGTAAGGTTTCGACAAGCGTACTTCGCGCACCACCGGTGCGAGGCGCAACAACGATTGCGCCGATATGTTCACGGTCAGTGCGTCGAATGCGGCGAACACCTTGCCGCCTTGCGGTTCCATTACTTTGACGTCACGCAGTGTGACGATCCACGTATAGGGATTGACCTTCACTTCGCCCACGGTGGTCGGGCGATGCAGTTTTTCCCCGATCAGTTTTTCTGCCTGCGACTTCGCAATGAGCGGCAGGACGAAGAAACCGAACAGGGTGTACAGCAGCAGGATCGCGGTCAGTCCGGTGACGGAACGCCGGACTGCCGGCTTGCGTGAGAATGCGGTAAGCCGCTTGGCCGTGGAGGTGGGCATGGGAAAACTGCAATGCGGGCAATTAAATGATGAGTGCACGGATTTTACCAGCCGGAACGGATCGGCATTTTGTACCGGAACAATCTTCCTGCATCAAAAGTTGTTTCCCCCTAGAAATATATGCATAATACCCCCGGGATTTCTTGAAGCTGACGTACCCGGTACAGACAAAGCCGGGGTTAAAAGAACCATATATCACTCATTTGGAGCGGAAATGACCAGGCAAAACCCTGTATCGAACGTCAGTAACCCACATCGACGCAGCCTGCTTGCAGGCGGCGCAGCAGCGTTGGCCGCGGCCGGACTGGGCGCTTTCAACAAAACCGCGATTGCGCAAGCCGTGACCGGCAATGCTCCCGCGGCCAAACCCCTGCCCGCCTACGTGGCATGGAAAGACCCGGGCGCGATGATCGTCCATACGTCCGGCACGCTGGAAACCAGACGCAGCGCCTTCGGCACCAGCATCATCACGCCGAACGAACAACTATACATCCGCAATAACCTCCCGGCGCCGGACGCATCGATAGTGGCTGACCGCGATGCATGGGAAGTCTCGATCGAAGGCGTGAAGACGCCGCGCACGCTGACTGTCAAGGAACTCAAAACCATGGGTCTCGACACGGTCACGATGGTGCTGCAATGCTCGGGCAACGGCCGCGGGCTGTTCCCGAGCAAGCCGAGCGGCACTCCCTGGCAGGTCGGCGCGGCTGGCTGCGTGACATTCAGCGGCGTGCCTGTGCGCGCCGTGGTGGAAGCGCTGGGCGGCGTTGCCAATGGCATGCCATACATGACGGGCACCGGCGGCGAAAAAATACCGGAAGGCGTCGATCCGAAGAGCGTAATGGTTGAGCGCTCGGTACCGGCCGCCGCGATGGAAGACGCATTGCTCGCCTGGGAAATGAACGGCGTCCCGATGCCGCTGGCCCACGGCGGCCCGCTGCGACTCATCGTTCCTGGCTACACCGGCGTCAACAACGTCAAGTACATCAAGCGCCTGGCATTCACCGCGCAGCAGTCCGATGCGAAGATCCAGCAAACCGGTTACCGCATCACGCCGCCAGGCCAGAAAGGCGATCCGAGCCAACCGTCGGTTTGGGAATTGGGCGTCAAGTCCTGGATCAATTCGCCCAGCACCGAACAGGGTCCGATCGCGGCCGGCATGGTGCAGATCAAGGGCGTCGCGTTCGGCGGCGTCAACGCGGTCAAGGGTGTGGAAGTTTCGATCGACGGCGGCAAGACCTGGCAAGCGGCTCGCTTTGTCGGTCCGGACATGGGCCGCTATGCATGGCGCCAGTTCGTTCTCGGCGTCAAGCTGCCGGCCGGCAGCTACACGATCGCCAGCCGCGCTGTCGATACGAAAGGTAACGTCCAATCCGAAAACCGGGTGGAAAACGTCGGCGGCTATAACAACAGCAGCTGGCGCGATCATGCGCTGCAAATCACCGTAGCCTGATCTCGATGACCTCTTTCTACAAGCGCGTGGCGGCAGCGTCCGTTCTCTGCACCGCCAGTGTTGGCGCAATTGCGCAAAACGCCATGGACGAAGGGAAAAAGCTGTTCACCCAGGGCGCCGTGCCGGCTTGTGCGGTTTGCCATACGTTGGCGCATGCCGGCGCTACCGGCGAGATCGGACCGGTGCTCGATGAACTCAAGCCGGATGCGGGGCGGGTGGAAAAGGCGATTCGCAATGGCATCGGGCAGATGCCTGCGTATCAGAACCTGAGCGAGGCGCAGATCAGGCAGCTCGCGCAGTATGTGGCGACGGCGACCGGCGCGAAATAAGATTTGCCAGCAAAGGAAAAAGCCCGCACGGCCAATGCCCTGCGGGCTTTTTTACAGGATCGTTAATGAGAAGATGGCAAAATCATCGCTACTTGCAGCGGAAGTCCATCCATATCAGGGAAAACGGGATCAGTGTGGGGAGGGACTGCCCGCCCTCTGAATTCTCGCAGCGGCGAGCCGCTCGCGCACCTCGAACACCGCCATCCCGACAAGCATCGCAACCACAAAAATAATGGGCTCCGTGACCCCGGTCCACAGCGATGCCACTGCCGGCCCCGGACAGTAACCTGCAAGACCCCACCCCACTCCAAACGCGAGGCCACCCAACACCAGTCGACGGTCAATCTGCGTTGCCGTCGGCAACCGCATCGCGTCG